>CAZUGM010000066.1:0-9693 GCA_964619915.1 uncultured Fusobacteriaceae bacterium
AGCAAAAGTAATGGTTGGTAATGCTTAGATGTATCAGGCGTACCAGCTTTTAGGAGCACTGGGAGGAGCGGAGAACATGTTGTAAGTAACTAACTGTGCCACAAGACTTAGAGTAAGTGTTATAGATGAATCTAAGGTTGCGCCAGATTCAGTATTCAAGAGTGCAGCAGCTCATGGAGTAGTAAGAAATGGGCAGTCTTTACAGATAATTGTAGGCCTTTCTGTTCCTCAGGTAAGAGAATGTTTCGAAGAGTTAATGAGGGAAGGAAAAGCTACAGGTAAAGATTTATCAGCAGCAACTCTATAATTTTGGATTAAGAGGGGAAAAGATGATAGAAAATCTCTTAATGACGGTAAGTTAAAATAATTTTAATAGAGATCTAAAAAACACCACCCTTATAGAGGTGGTGTTTTTCTATTATTTATTTTTTCACGATATCTCCCCATAAGAAATTCAAATGAAAGTATTGCATTGCCAAAAAAATCATTCTCTTTTAAGTTCCTATCATCATATGTATTAGAATCTTTTATCACAAAGAAAAGATCTGACATCTCTGCAATACTGCTAGAACCATTTCCCACAAAAGATATGATTATAGCATTTGATTTTTTAGATCTTTCTCCTAGATCTATAAGACTGCTTGTTTCCCCGGATTTTGATATAAAAATAAGTAGTGGTGAATCCAATGAAGGGTTTTCTACTGTTTGTATATATTCAGACATCATGGAGAAGAATCCTTCTACCATAAGCTTATCCTTTATATATTTAGCTACTATATGAGAAAATCCAAATCCCTGAACAAATATATGCTTATTTTTCTGTCCATGAAGTCTTTGTACAAACATCTCCAATAATTCATTGGAAAAATTCTCAAGGAGGTTATTTTTCGGTAAGAATTCATTTTGAATTTTAAATAAATTCTGCTCCAATCTATAGACCATATCTATAAAGCCCTTATATCCAAGTTTTCTGGAAAGATTCATCACTATTGATGAAGAACCATAACATTCTTTTGCTACACCCCTTACCCCTATTTCCAGAGACCTTTCAATATTATTTAGTATAAATTTCAAAACCATTTCTTCAGATTCTGTCAAATTATGTTTTTTTGCAAGTTTATAAACATCGATTTCCATATATAAATGAGTTCCTTTCAATTTTTTGGTATTTTGTATAATAAACCATGTCTTTTTTTATTCTGATTAAAGCTGTTCAATGGATAAATCTAAGTGATCATTAAGTGCCCGCCTTTAATCTGTCAATATTTTATCATTTTAAGAAAAAAAAGTATATTAAAAACTTCTATTCCTGCTAACTTAGGGATACAATGAAGCTAGGAAATCATAAGTTTATTTGTAAAAGAATATATATAAAGCAGTAGTTTTATAATCCTGGTTCATTATCCAAGGAGGAATTATGGAAAAAAAATTAGAAAAAAAGGACATAGTTTTAAAAAAAAGGGATCTTCAAGGCTATAAGGGGAATTATGGACACGTAATAGTGGTAGGAGGGAGTCGTGGTTTTACGGGAGCCCCTGTAATTACAGCAAATTCAGCAGTGAGGTCAGGTGCAGGTCTTGTAACTCTTTGTGTAGAAGATGAAATAGAAAATATGGTGGTATCCAATCTTTTAGAAGCCATGAGCTGTACACTCTCAGATAAGATAAGGTTAAAAAAATTGCTAAAGACTGCCACCGTAGTAGCTTTTGGACCAGGGATGGGAGTGAAGAAGACCTTAAATATTTTAAGGTATGTTCTGGAAAACTCCACTTCTCCTCTGGTAATAGATGCAGACGGAATAAATATCCTGCATAATAATATGGGGTTATTGAGAGGAAAAAAAGTGGTTTTAACTCCCCATTTAGGAGAGTTTTCAAGATTAACCGGATTAGATATTGAAAAAATAAAAAAAGACAGATTAAACATAGCTAAAGAATTTGCCGCAGTTCACAATGTAGTTTTGCTCTTAAAAGGACATAACACTCTTATCACTGACGGGAAAGAGGTATATATAAATACAAGTGGAAATCCCGCCATGGCAAATGGAGGTATGGGGGATTCTCTCACAGGGATAATTGCCTCTTTAATAGCCCAGGGGTATGATCTGTTAGAAGCTGCTTGTATGGGAGCTTATATTCACGGTTATATAGGGGATAAATTATCCGAGGAAAGGTTTTGTGTCACAGCAAGAGATATCATAAGATATCTGCCTATATATATGAAAATATTTCAAAAATAAAGGTATAAATTTAATAAAAATATTATTATTTTTTACTTATTTTAAGAAATATGAGAATTATGCTTGTAATTTAAATTAATTTATAAGTATACTGTAGGTATAATTAAGTTACTGTAGGGGAGAATATATGCTGAGGATAAAGAGTTTAACTGTTGTGAGTATTTCGAGTGTAATAGTTTTTATATTTATGTTTATTTATTTAAAAAAATCAATAGATACAGATTATAAAAATTTAGAAATAATCAGATCACAGTCTGTATATCATTTGATAGATAAGGAATTTCAAGGGGTATATACAGATTTAGAAAAACTTAATACTGACTGGAGTAAATGGGATGATACCTATAAATTTATAGAAGGGGATATCAAAGAAAGGGATGAATTTATAAAGAGTAATTTAAACTATGGAATCTTATATGGGATTTTATCAGATTTAAATTTAAATTTTATTATTTTTCAAGATGATCGTGGACAAATTTTATACCAGCAGAGTTATGTTGATTCGGCGGATAAAAAAATTTCCGAAGAAAAAATTGAGCTGATAGCAAAAAAAATGTCTGGTTATCCGGAGGAAACAGGGATGTTAGTTGGAGATAGCGAAGAGGTTATGGTTTTTTCCAATCTGAAAATAACCGATAGTCAGGAAATGAAAGCATCCAACGGGAATTTAATAATGGGTTATTTTTTAAATAAAGACAGGGTTGCATCCATTGAAGGGAAATTAGGGTTACAACTCAATATGGCAGGGATTTCTAATAAATTTGAAACCCCATATAAAATTAATATAGGTAAGAATAAGATATATAATAAACTATATATTCCAGATCTTTCAGGGAAAAGCGTGATTTTTGATAATCAAAGAGATGCCGATATATTAATATTGGGTAAGAAAAATGTAAAAAAATATGTGGTTATGCTCTTTGTTAATTTTCTAATTTTGATATTTGCAATTTATATTTTTATGGAGCATATTATAGTGAAGAGATTAAGAAAGATGGACCTCTCTGTAAGAGAAATTATAGAATATCAGGATTTGGGAAAGCGCCTTAAAATTAACGGTAAAGATGAAATTGGTAACTTGGGGAAAAATATAAATAATTTATTGGAAGACATTGAGATCATGAAAGAAAAATTATATAATCTGGCTACCTACGATGTGATGACTGGGATTTTAAATAGGCGTACAGGATTGGAAAAACTGGAAAAAAACTTTAAAAGGACTCAAAATAATAATGAAATATTTACAATAGCTTTTATAGATATAAATGATTTAAAATATGTAAATGATAAATATTCTCATGAAGAGGGGGATAAATTAATCAAAAATATTGTGAAAATCATAGAAAAAAAATTAAAATCAGAGGATGTTTTTTTTAGGTTTGGAGGAGATGAATTTATCTTGGGATTTGATAGGTTAAACTTACTAGGAGTAAATCTATTATTCAATAAAATTGAAGAGGATTTGGAAAATTATGATAATAAATCAGAAAAACAATATACCCACAGTATTAGTATAGGAGCAGTGGAATGTCGGGAAAATAAAACTTTAGATGAATATGTCAACATAGCAGATATCAATATGTATGAAAATAAAAGATATAAAAAGAAATTTCCTGAAAAAAAATATGTAAAATAAATCTAAAAAAGAGGTATAAAAATACCTCTTTTTTAGATGAAAAAAATTATTTTTCACAATAAAAACAAACTTTTTTTCCTTTAAGATCTATCCATTTTCCTCCTAAATCCTCTATCTGTGAGATACATTTAGGATTTTCACATTTTCTATCTGTCCCGTCATATATAGGTTTGGTATGATCTTTCATGAGTAAACTCATGATTGCCTGCCTGACAAAAACACCATTTTTTGCCTGGGAAAAATAAATGGCATTGGGAGTAGAATCTAAATTTGTATGGATCTCTCCGACCCTAGGCAGAGGATGAAGAATTTTTAAATCAGGTTTGGATATCTTTAAAATATCTTTATCTATTTTATATTTACCGGCACACTTTTTAAAATCTTCCGGATCATCAAATCTTTCCTCCTGTATTCTGGTCATATACAGGATATCAACACTTTCCATAACAGATTCATAGTTTTCTAAAACTTCATATTCCAAAGAAAGGGAGTCTAAGATATAAGATGGGATCTGCATCTCAGGAGGAGCTATAAAATAAATTTTATTTCCGCTGAATTTATCCAGTGCTTTAGCCAATGAGTGAACGGTTCTTCCATACTTAAGGTCACCGACAAATGCAACTTCTAAATTATCCAATCTTCCTTTTTCCTTTTGTATGGTATAGAGATCCAGTAAAGTCTGGGTAGGGTGCTGGTTAGCTCCATCGCCTGCATTTATAACAGGGATATCAAGTATTTCACTGGCTCTCTTGGCTGTACCTTCATATGGACTCCTAATTGCCATAATATCAGTATAGAGGCCCATCATAGTGAGGGTATCGGAGATTGTTTCCCCTTTTTTTAGGGAGTTATTCCCTCCTCCATCCAATTCTATTACTTTTCCTCCTAATCTATACATAGCACTGATAAAAGATAATTTAGTCCGGGTAGATGGCTCGAAAAATGCAGTGGATAAAATTTTATTCTCTAACTCACAAGGTTTAGGATCATTTTCCAATTCCCTTGCTTTATCTAAGATAGTTAAGATCTCTTTTACTGTTAAATTATTTAATGATAGTATTTCTTTCAAATTTGCCTCCTTACTTCCCTTTAATGATTTTTCTAAAGGAATATAAATTAGATATTATGAAAGAGGTCGTTATACAACCTCTTTCCATTTTTTTATTAAACTTTCATTATATTATAGAAAATATATAACAACTGAGTCTATTAGATCTGGCTGATATCAAAGATGTCCAAGTCTCTGGTATTTACATCCTTTTCCATGATATTTAATACTGCATTCAGTGTATCTAGTGAAGTTAATACTTCTACACCATATTCTATAGCAGTTCTTCTTATCTTAAATCCATCTCTCTGGGCATCATTTGCTTTTGTAGGAGTGTTGATAAGTAAGTCTATTTGTTGAGTTTTTAACTTGTCAATTATATTAGGAGATGCTTCATTGATCTTGTTGACAGTCTCACATGGAACCCCATTATTATTTAGGTATTCAGCAGTTCCGCCGGTTCCAATCATTGTACACCCTTGATTTATAAGTCTTTTAGCCAGGTTTAAGAATTCCTCTTTGTCACTTCCTTTTATAGTTGCTAAAACTCTCTTATTTTTGATTTCATGGATTCTATATCCTCCTACAAGTCCCTTGTAGATAGCCTCATCCATGTTATTTCCTATTCCCAGTACCTCTCCTGTGGATTTCATCTCAGGCCCTAGTGATACTTCTACTCCACCAAGTTTTTCAGTAGAGAATACCGGTACTTTTACTGCTACTAGATCTGGCTTCTTATATATTCCCACACCATATGGCAGATCAGCTAATTTTTGTCCCATCATTACTTTTGTTGCCAATTCGATCATTGGAACTCCTGCTACCTTTGAGATATAAGGTACTGTTCTAGATGATCTTGGGTTTACCTCTATTATATATAATTTATTTTCATAAGCTATAAATTGTATATTCATCATTCCAACTATATTTAATTCTTTAGCTAATTTTCTAGTTATATCTAAAATTTCTTCTTCTGTTCCTTCGTATAGATTCTGCTGAGGATAAACTGTAATTGAGTCACCAGAATGAATTCCTGCTCTCTCAAGATGTTCCATGATTCCAGGAATAAGAACGTTTTCTCCGTCACAGATGGCATCTACTTCGATCTCTACACCGTTTAAATACTTATCTACCAATACTGGATTTTTAGGGTCTCTAATGAATGAAGCTTCTAAGTAACCTTTTAGATTTTCTTCTAAGTAACAGATCTCCATCCCTTGTCCGCCCAATACATATGAAGGTCTTACCAATACCGGATATTTTACCTTCTCAGCTTCTGCTATACCGTCTTCAGTATTCCAGACAGCTCTTCCCTTTGGTCTGTTTATATCTAGTTTTTCTAATATAGCTTCAAATCTTTCTCTGTCCTCGGCAGCATCTATCATCTCTGCAGAGGTACCGATGATATTAATTCCTAAGTCTGCCAGATCATTAGCTAATTTAATGGCAGTCTGCCCACCGAACTGCAGGATAACTCCCTCTGGTTTCTCTTTTTCAATGATGTTCATTACATCTTCTAATACCAATGGTTCAAAGTATAGTTTATCGGCAGTTGAGAAATCTGTAGATACAGTCTCAGGGTTGTTGTTTATAATGATAGTCTCTATATCTAAATTTTGAAGTGCTTTTACTGTGTGTACTGTACAGTAGTCAAATTCAATTCCCTGTCCTATTCTGATAGGCCCTGATCCGATTACTATAACTTTTCTTCTGTCTGAGATCTCTACCTCATCATGCATATCATAAGTTGAGTAGTAATAAGATGAAGAAGCTTCAAATTCTCCTGCGCAGGTGTCTACCATCTTGTATACAGGCATAACATTTAATTCTTTTCTTTTGGCTGCTATATCATCCTCGCTTATTCCCATAAACTTTGCCATGGCTCTGTCTGAGAAACCTTTTTTCTTCCAGTTTCTAAGATTTTTTGGAGTCAGGTCAGATAATTTAGTTTTCTTTAAAATTTCTTCCTGTCTCACTATCCATTGGAGCTTCTCCATGAAGAATGGATCCATCCCTGTAATTTTTTGTAACATAGTCTTTGTATATCCACGTCTCAGCATCTCAGCTAGGTCAAATATTCTTTCGTCGTCTGGGCTTACTACTCTCTTTTTTAATTCCTCCATAGATCTCAGTGTAGAGGCCTTATGTTCCAGACCATATTGTCCGATCTCCAGTGATCTCACACCTTTTAAAAATGCTGATTCAAAGTTATTTCCGATAGCCATGATCTCTCCAGTAGCCATCATCTTTGTACCTAATTTTCTGTCAGCTTTATCAAATTTATCAAATGGCCATTTTGGAATCTTTACTACTATATAATCCAGTGCCGGTTCAAAGCAGGCATATGTTTTTCCTGTAACTTCATTTTTTACTTCATCCAGAGTATACCCCAATGATAATTTTGCAGCTACCCTTGCTATTGGATAGCCGGTAGCTTTAGAAGCCAGTGCAGATGATCTGGATACTCTTGGATTTATCTCTATAATTGCGTATTCAAATGAATCGGGATTGAGAGCGAACTGTACATTACACCCTCCTACAATTCCAATTTCATCGATGATGTTAAGTGCAGATGTTCTCAGCATTTGATATTCTTTATCAGATAATGTCTGGGACGGGGCTACTACAATACTGTCTCCTGTATGGATTCAAACGGGGTCGATCTTTTCCATATTACATACTGTAATTCTATTCCCGTTTATATCTCTCATTACCTCATATTCTACTTCTTTCCAACCAAGGATAGATTTTTCAATTAACACTTGTCCTACTCTAGATAAAACCAGTCCCTTCAATAAGATATCTTCTAACTCCTGAGGGTTAGCTGCCATTCCTCCACCAGTACCACCTAGTGTATACGCAGGTCTTACAATTAAAGGATATCCTATTTTTGCAGCGAATTCCAATCCATCTTCCAGGTTCTCAACTATCATACTCTCTATGGTAGGTTCCCCTATCTTATTCATAGCATCCCTGAATAGGTCTCTGTCCTCTCCCCTTTTGATAGAGTCAATAGTTGTTCCCAATACCTTGATATTGTGTTCTGCTAAGATTCCGCTGTCTTCTAATTCCACTGCCATGTTAAGGGCAGTTTGTCCACCCATTCCGACTAAGATTGAATCAGGTTTTTCTTTTTTAATTACCTTAGTTACAAACTCCAATGTTATGGGTTCTATATATATTCTATCTGCTACACTTTTATCTGTCATTATAGTTGCAGGATTAGAGTTAATTAATACTACTTCTATTCCCTCTTCCTTCAATGCCTCACAAGCCTGGGTTCCAGAATAATCAAATTCAGCAGCTTGTCCTATTACAATTGGTCCTGATCCTATTACAAGGGTTTTCTTTATATTTTTATCTAACATTGAGTTAACCTCCATATATTTAAATTAGTAATTACTAATTTGTTTCTAGTATATTGTTTTTCTTATCACCATTAGTTATCGACTCTATCTATCCCAGCATTTTGATGAAATCATCAAATACATATTGGGAATCTTCCGGTCCTGGTGCTGCTTCTGGATGGTATTGTACCGATGCTATCTTATTCTTGTAGTCTTTCATTCCCTCTACAGAGTTGTCATTTAAGTTTATTTGAGTGATCTCCACACCTTCCGGCATTTTGTCTACTACATAACCATGATTTTGAGATGTTATAAATATCTTATTTTTTTCCAGATCCTTTACCGGGTGGTTAGCTCCCCTGTGACCAAACTTTAACTTATTAGTTGATCCTCCCAATGCCCAAGCCAGGAGCTGGTGTCCTAAACATATTCCGATTATAGGGGTTTTTCCAATCATTTTTTTGATCTCATTGATTACGTCTGTCAGGTCAGCGGGATCTCCAGGCCCATTAGATAAAAATACACCATCTAGGTCATAGGATAAGATTTCCTCAGCAGTTGTATTCCATGGGAATATAGTTAAGTCACAGTTTCTCTTGTGAAAAGATCTGATGATATTTTGCTTTATACCAAAATCGATCATTCCGATTTTTTTATTAACTGTTTCAGCGCCACATGGTGCTTCATAGATCTCCTTTGTGCTCACTGTACTTACTGCGTCTATATTTGAAAAATCATTCATCGTATTTTTAATTTCTTTTTGTGTAAGTTCATCTACGGTAATGATAGCTTTCATAGATCCATTGTCTCTTATGATCTTAGTCAGATGCCTTGTATCAATCCCTTTAAATCCCATTATCTTGTGCTGTTTTAGATAACCGTCCAGGGTCATCTCACATCTGAAGTTATTCGGCAGTTTAGCAGGTTCTTTTATTACAAATCCTCTTACCTTTGCACCGTTACTCTCTAAGTCATCTAGGTTAAGACCGTAGTTTCCTATCATCGGGTAAGTCATTACAACTATTTGTCCATAATAAGATGGATCGGTAAGGACTTCTTGATACCCTGTCATAGATGTATTAAACACTAATTCTCCTACAGCTTCCTCTGTGTATCCAAAAGCTTTTCCCTCAAATACCATTCCATTTTCTAATATCAGTTTTGCCTTCATAACGCCTCCTAGGTTCTCATAAGTTTATGCTAAAAAAAAAGAACAATAACTAAAATAGATTAGTCATTATTCTTTAGAATAAAATTATTATTAAAATTTAAAAACAAAGATACAGCTCCATATGTTATATAGGGAACATCTTTTAAAAAGAAGAATTTGTTAAATTTAAATATATTGTTAAAGTCAATTGGTACTACTAATAGTCTTTTATTGTTCAAATTTAACACCTCCTAAAATTTTCTTATATCATAA
>CAZUGM010000067.1:0-5569 GCA_964619915.1 uncultured Fusobacteriaceae bacterium
AGCACCAGCTGGCCCGATCTCAGTGCAGGAACTTTTTATGACGTAAAAAATGACGGCTGGCTGGTAAGACTTAGCATCGATAAAACTTTATTTGAATATGACAATACTACAGCCACCTATGAGGTAGAGAAAGAACGTCTGGAAATGGAGAAAAAGAAGCTGGAAAAAAGTCTGGAAAATTTAAAAAATGAATATTTTAACCGGTATAACTCCCTTGTAAAAGAGGTTACAAATCTAAAACTCCAAAAAGAAGTGGATGAGATGACATATAAGATGTATAAGTTAAATTATGAACAGGGGAATGAAACTTATATTAACTATATAGAAAAATACGAAGATTATATTATAAACTCCATAGAATTGGAGAAGAAAGAGAATGAGTTGACTGCATTTATATATGAGATGCAGTATAGGAGGTAAGATGAAGAAAATTATTGTAGGGCTGACAGCTGTAGTATTGATAGGAGGAGGTTTTTTCTATTATAAAAATAGTCAAAATAAAGATGCATCTACTAAATACCAGGTATTCAGTGTAAAAAAATCTACATTTAAAAAGATAGTAGAAGCTGATGGAGTGGTGCAGGCAAGGGATACAAAGCTGGTTTATGCCGACAGGCCCCTCAAGGTAGATGAAGTTTTTTATAGTGCTGGCGACTATGTAAAGAAAGGTGAGATTATCATGACATTTGACCCGGAGGATAAAAATACAGTTATCAGAAACTTAAAAAAAGAGGAAATAACTTTAAAAAAATTAGAGAGAAACCTGAAAAATGCTGTCTCCATGTTTGAGGTAGGTGGATCTTCCCAGGTAGAGATAGAGGACCTGGAGTTTGATATAAAAAAATCTAAATTAAATATAGAGGGCCTCCAGGAGGAGTTATCTAAGATGTTAGATGAAATAAAAAGTCCCTTTGATGGGACAATCATATCTATGATTGCAGAAGCTAACTACAGGGTAAATACCGAGGTAGAGCTGTTTGAGGTGGCCGACCTTTCAGATCTTATTGTCGTTGCTAATGTACCGGAATACAGTATTCATGGTGTTTCATTGGGCCAAGATGTGAGGATAAGACCAGATGCCTACCAGGAGGAATTTCACGGGATTGTCAGTAAGATATCGACCCTTTCCTCTGCTACAGTGTCAAATTCTTCCAATAATAACAATAATTCTACTACAAGTGATACCGAGGCCTATGTAGAGGTGGAGATTACCATAGAAAATTTACCGGAAGAGCTCAGACCTGGATTCAATTCCTCGGTAGATATAATTGTAAGCTCTATGGATGATGTTGTCTCTATTCCGAGGGTTTCTGTTTTAGAGGATGAAAAGGGTTACTATGTATTTATTCTAAATGCAGAACAACGAATAAGAAAAAACTATATCAGTATAAAGGACAGTAACAGTAGTATGGTTGCAGTTGATAATTTAGAGGAGGATATATCCATTCTAAGAAATCCCTATGCTGCTCTGGAAAATAGCCAGGAGGTCAAAACAGAAAGGGGCAGAGGTAAAAACAAAGGACAGGGTGAAAGCTAATGGACGGTCTTATAAATTACAGGGACAGGGAAACAGTCATTGAAATAATCCAGTTAGATAAAATATACCAAACTGGAGATCTGACGTTAAAAGCATTGGATGATGTTTCCTACACTATAAAAAATGGGGAATTTGTGGCTATCATGGGACACAGCGGAAGCGGAAAATCTACCATGATGAATATCTTGGGGTGCCTGGACACTCCTACCTCTGGGACCTATAAATTAGATGGAATCGATATATCCAATTTAAACGATAATCAGCTGGCAGAAATCAGGAATAAAAAAATAGGGTTTGTATTCCAGTCTTTCAACCTCCTGCCTAAATTAAAATCCTGGGAAAATGTAGCACTCCCTTTGGTTTACAGCGGAGTACACGCCAAGATAAGAAAGGAAAGAGCTTTAGAGGCCCTGAAAAGTGTCGGTCTGGAAAACAGGGCTAATCATAACCCCAATGAATTATCGGGAGGGCAGCGCCAGAGAGTGGCCATTGCAAGGGCCTTGGTTGTGAATCCCGAGATCATTATGGCAGATGAACCTACGGGGAATTTAGATTCTGCATCTGAAACAGAGATCATAGATATATTCAAAAAACTCAATAATTAAGGTGCTACCATAGTTATGGTTACCCATGAGGATGATGTAGGAGCAAACTGTAAAAGGATTATTCGATTCCATGATGGAAAATTAATAAAAAATGAGGTAATAGACCATGACTTTTATAGAGATATTTAAAAGTTCCATTCAGTCTTTAATAGGCAATAAGATGAGATCCCTTCTGACTATGCTGGGAATAATTATTGGAATTTCTTCGGTAATTGCCATGTCTGCCATAGGTAAGGGAGGTGAGAAAAAAATAACAGGAAATTTGGCTAACAGCGGGTTCGGTGTTTATGAAATAAATGTAGATACCGATGCCGATGAATATAAAAGTATATATTCATTGGACAGGGAAGATATCGAAGATATTAAATACAATATTGATGGGATAGAAGCCATAACTCCCAGTATACGCGAAAGGATCTCTATTAAAAATAAGACAGGGCCTGATATCAGAAGGATGGCTCTGGTCTATTCCACTACTCCTGATTTTGAAAAAGTGGACAGGGTAAACTATATAGAGGGAAGACCTATTTTAAGTATTGAATATGAGGAAGGTTCACCTGTCATTGTAATAGACCATCTTACAGCAAAAAAACTATTTAATTCAGAGTCACCCCTGGGAAAGAAAATAAGTCTGGAATTCCGGTCTTTAAAAAAAGTAAAAGAATTTGTTATTGTAGGAGTGTTTCAGCATCCTGATTCTGCTATGAACGAAATTGGTTTATCCAGGATGATGCCTACCTTTGCCAGGATCCCTCTAGCACAGATGGAAAGGATAAAAGGTACAAAAGATTATGAAACTCTCATAGTCATGCCAGAAGACCCTCTTATGGGAAAGGATATCCTGGTTAGGGTAATTCAGCAGTTAGAATCCAGAAATCATTCCAATATCTACGACTATGAGGAGACCGTCCCCAGGGGAAGTGAATTAAAAAACATTTTAGAAACACTGAATATATTTATTCTGTTTGTTGCAGGGATCTCGCTCTTTGTAGGAGGGATAGGAGTAATGAATATAATGCTTGTCAGTGTAACAGAAAGGATAAAGGAGATAGGAATCAGAAAAGCTATTGGAGCCCAGAGCAGAGATATCCTGTTTCAATTTTTAACTGAATCTATCATCCTATCCTTAGTAGGCGGGGGACTGGGAATTGTCACAGGTTATATAGTTTCCAACATCATAGGTTATTTTATAAGTATATCACCCATTGTGTCTCCTTTCATTGTATTAATTTCAGTCATTATATCAACTTTAATCGGACTTATCTTCGGAGTTTATCCGGCCAGGCAGGCATCTCTGTTAAATCCTATCGATGCTCTGAGAAACGAATAAAATAACATCGAGAGCCCTAAAATATATTTTGTTTAACATAGGAGAAAAACCACACTCAGGTCAATGATACCAAGGGTGTGGTTTTTTAGTTTATTTTTATAAAATAACACTGCATATCCAATAGATTTATTTTTTTATCCATATTTTAATAATTTTTAACAATTTGGGCCTATATCTTTTAACAACAGGTCGTATTGAAAATTTTCTCTGGCTCTGTTTATCTCCTCTAAGATCTCTTTGGACTCATTTCCTACCTTCTGACTGTATCCTATCTCTGTAATCTTGGAAATAATATACCCGAGAGAGAGAATATCTATATTTTTAGAGAGTTTATATTTTCTTTCATCGCTGGATGTGACTATCTCCACTATGAAGTTTGATTTTGCCAGCATATTTAATATATCCTGGGTTATTCCTATGGCTATCCCCAGAGAGATCATTGGTACTCATGGGAGGTCTGTTTTCTTCATAGTTTTTTATAAGGTAGTATATACATATGATAGATATATCTCTTTTAGAGGAAAAATTTAAATTTATCTCGTTTATAGTGTAAGAATACTTGTAGGAATTTTGTATTATAAAGGACAGATGAGCCCCTAATAGAATAATAAACCACACTACCTTCTGCCACATTATAAATATAGGGATAAGGGAAAAACTTCCATAGATAGCATTATAGTTTAACAAGCTGACCTGGAGATAAATAAAGACAGATTGTGTCATCTGAAAGACAATTCCTGAGAATAATCCTGCTATAAATGCTGTGGATAATTTAACCTTTGTATTGGGAATAATTAAATATATAAGGGTAAAAAATATTATGATTAGGATCTGTGGAATAAAGTTTAAGATCTCTATCAAGTCCGGGTATATCTTCAATATAAAAATCTGCAGGATTGCTGAAAGGCCGTTGGATAACACTACAATCAAAGGGAATAAAAATATCAATGACATATAATCGGTGAGTTTCCTCACAAAACTCCGGGATTCCTGTACTTTCCATATTTCATTAAACGATTTTTCCACTGCAGAAAATATCTTTACTACCGACCAGATCAAAAATAAGATTCCTGTACCTGCTATCAACTCTCCCTTGGTATTTTCCAGGGTTCTCTGGGAAAAGATCAAGATCTGATCCAAAATTTCATCCTGTAAAAAAAATGTTTTATACAGTTCATCTTTTATTAATTTTTCCACCCCGAAGCCTCTGGTAACAACAAAGGCTATGGCTATTACAGGGACGATAGTAAGCAGAGAATAAAATGTCAGAGCAGATGACCATAGATCTGATCTGCTTTTTTTATAATTTTCAAATGTAAACAAAATCAGCTTTAGTATTTTAAAGATAAGTTTGTTACTCTGGCTGATCTGTTTTCTTATACCCTGTATAAATTTTTTTATGGTTAATTTCACTCTGACCAACTCCTCGTTGCAATTAAATTTCAGCTATTTATTTTATGATAGGATATATACATATAGATATGTATATATGTATTATATCTTACTAAGCATAACTATATATTCCTGTAAAAGTATACAGTTTTTCAACACTATAAATATTTTTAAATTAATAGGTTTGTCCGCTGAAGGCGGGCAGGGGCGTTCCTGACCTTTTATAAAGTCAACAAAAATAACCATTTCAGGAAAAATTCAGCATTTATAGGGCTTTAGTTACAAAATTAACAATAATCATTAAATTACTGTTGTAATTTAATAGACCTGATATTATAAATCCACTTGTAAATATAGTAAATATTATGATAAACTAATCAGACGGAGGTGTTTAAAAAACATGATAATTAAACCAAGAGTAAGAGGAAGTTTAGCTCTAAACTGCCATCCCATGGGATGTAAAAAAATAGTTGAAGATCAAATTAAGGTTGCAAAAAATAGTAAGCAGTATGAAGGTGCAAAAAAAGTACTGATTTTAGGAGCGTCTTCAGGATATGGATTATCTACCAGAATTTCATTAGCATTTGGTGGAAGTAAAGCTGATACTATTGGAGTTTCATTTGAAAAAGAAGGATCAGAAAAAAAAGTTGGAAGTGCTGGTTGGTATAACAACATCTGGTTTAAAGAAGCCGCAGAAAAAGAAGG
>CAZUGM010000067.1:5579-9691 GCA_964619915.1 uncultured Fusobacteriaceae bacterium
CTCGGAATGGTTGATTTTACCACTCTCCGGGCCTTCAATAAGTTCGATCCCGCCCAGACCTACCCCAACACCCTGACCTCGACCTACACCGAGGGGGTAAAAATTCCGATGGTTCTCAGGAACGACCGGCAGGCTCTGCAGCGTCTTAAAGAAGCCGCAGAAAAAGAAGGCTTAATAGCTAAAAACTTTATCGGGGATGCTTTTTCCCATGAGATGAGAAAAGAAGTTATTGAATATATAAAGGATGAATTCGGAGGGAAGATAGATCTTCTGATATATAGTGTCGCTTCTGGAGTAAGACAGGATCCTGACACTGGAGTTGTTCATAGATCTTGTATCAAACCTATAAATGAAGAGTTTGGCGGATACACATTAAATATTCAAAAAGAAGAAATTGAGTATTTAAGCGTTGACTCGGCAACAGAGGAAGAGATTGCAAATACTGTAAAAGTTATGGGTGGAGAAGACTGGAATTACTGGGTAAATGCTTTAGTAGATGAAGGTGTCTGTAATGACGGTTTTAAAAGTGTAGCTTATTCATATATCGGAGGAGATATAACTCGTGCGGTATATAGAGATGGAACTATAGGTAAAGCAAAGGAGCATTTAGAAAATACTGCTTTAAAATTAAATACTTTGGTAAATGAGAAACTGGGTGGTGAAGTATATACTGCTGTTAATAGAGCGATTACTACAAAGGCCAGTGCATTTATTCCGTGTTTTTCTATCTATGCTTCTGTACTATTCAAAGTTATGGCAGAGAAGGGACAAGAAGAGCCGTGTATGGAACACACTCACAGACTTCTTGCGGACATGATCTATGGAGATGCGCCTAATTTTGATGCACAAGGTAGAATGAGACCGGATTCTTGGGAATTAAGCAATGAGATCCAGGAGAAAAGTGTAAATATCTACAACGATATTACGGAAGAGAACTTTAAAGAGTTATGTGATTTCAAATTATATAAGAAGTATTTTATGAATTTAAATGGTTTTGAAGCAGATGGAATTGATTATGATGAGGATGTAGATTTAGAGTGGTTGTCAACTTTGAGACCTTAAGTACTATTTCCGGATAATGTGGGTTTTATGGACATATTTTAACGAAATTATTTGCACTTTTTTTTGAATTATGATATTCTAATTTTGTAGAAACATTTATTCAAATTATTAGGAGGATTAAAAAAAATGGCATCAAAAACAGTAGAAATAACAAATGACACAGGCTTACATACAAGACCAGGGAACGAGTTCGTAACTGTAGCTAAAACTTTCGATTCAAAAATTGAAGTTGAAAATGAATCTGGTAAAAAAGTTAAGGGAACATCACTATTAAAATTACTATCTTTAGGGATAAAAAAGGGAACTAATGTAACTGTACATGCAGAAGGATCAGATGCTGATACTGCTGTTGAAAAATTGACAGATCTTTTAGCAAACTTAAGAGACTAATCACTTAAGATAGAAGGTTTGACCTTCTATCTTTTTTAAATTTTTTAATTACGGAGGTTCTCAAATGAGAAAATTAATAGAAGGTATAGATGCTTCTCCAGGAATTGTTGTTGGAAAAGCATTTTTATATAAAGAAACAGAATTGGTTATAAACAAAGATAAAGTAATGGATACAAAGAAAGAAGAAAAAAGATTATTAGATGGTAGAGATCAGTCTAGAGAGCAATTATTCGAAATCAGAAAGATGACTGCTAAAAAATTAGGAGAGGATAAAGCGACTATTTTTGATGGTCACATCACTCTTTTAGAAGATGAGGATCTATTTGAAGAAGTAATCGAATTAATTGAAGATGAGCAAATTTCTGCAGAATATGCTCTGACTCAGGGAATAGAAGTTTATTGCGATATGCTTGCAAACTTAGATGACCCATACTTAAGAGAAAGAGTTGCAGACCTTAAAGATATAGCTAAAAGATGGTTATACAACATCACAGGAACTCCAATCATCGATTTAGGAAACCTTCCTGCTGACACTGTTATCGTGGCAAACGACTTAACACCATCAGATACAGCTCAAATAGACCTTAAAAATGTTGTAGCATTCGTTACACAAATAGGTGGTAAAACTGCCCATTCATCTATCATGGCTAGATCTTTAGAGCTTCCTGCTGTTGTAGGAACAAAGACTATCTTAGACGATGTTAAAGATGGAGAAACAATCATTGTAGATGCATTGACTGGTAAAGTTATTGTAAACCCTACAAATGATGAAATTGTAGATGCTGTTAAGGCAAAGGAAAAGTTCAATGTTGAAAAGGAAGAATTAAAGCAGTTAAAGGATAAGACAGCTACATCTAAAGATGGAGTCACTGTAGGAGCATGGGCTAATATTGGTGGGCCTTCTGATATCGAAGGTGTTCTTAGAAATGGAGCTGACGGAATAGGTCTTTACAGAACTGAATTTTTATTCATGAACTCTGACAAATTCCCTACTGAAGAGGAACAATTTGAGGCATATAAAGAAGTTGTAGAAAGAATGAACGGATTACCTGTAACTATCAGAACTATGGATATCGGTGGAGATAAAGCACTATCTTATATGGAATTACCTGAAGAGGAAAATCCATTCCTAGGATGGAGAGCACTTAGAGTTTGTTTAGACAGACCTGAGATCTTAAAAACACAATTTAGGGCCTTACTTAGAGCCTCTGGATTTGGATATGTTAAGATCATGCTTCCTATGATAATCTCATTGGATGAAGTTAGAAAATCTAAAGCTCTATTAGAAGAGTGCAAGGCAGAGTTAAAAAATGAAGGTATTAATTTTGACGAAAATATTCAATTAGGAATAATGGTTGAAACTCCTTCTGTAGCATTCAGAGCAAAATATTTTGCTGAAGAAGTAGATTTCTTCTCAATTGGTACAAATGACCTTACTCAATATACATTAGCTGTAGATAGAGGAAATGAAAAAATTTCTAACCTATATGATTCATTTAATCCTGGTGTATTAGCAGCTATCAAATTATCTATTGAAGGGGCTCATGCAGGTGGAATATCTATTTCTATGTGTGGAGAATTTGCAGGAGACGAATTAGCTACTCCTATCTTATTTGGTATGGGATTAGACGCATTCTCAATGTCTGCTATCTCTGTATTAGGTATTAAAAGAAATATTATCCACTTAGATAAAAAAGAATGTGAAGCATTAGTTGAAAGAGTAATGGCTATGTCCACTGCTGAAGAGATTAAAGCTGAAATAAGAAAGTTTAACGAAAGTTTATAAAATTTTATATATGAGGGCAATAATTTTCATTATTGCCCTCTTTTTTTATATCTATTTAGATTTTAACACCTCTACCACCTCGGCTATATAAAAGATATGCTTTCCTCCGACATCATTGGGACCGTCATACCAGGAATTTATATTACTGTCTAAAAAATTTTCTTTTTCTATTTCATTTCTAAATATTTTTTTACATTTAATTATTAATTTAGCTTCCTGAAAATAAGGCAGATTCTTTCCTTTCACTAAATTTAAATTACAATTTTCTATCTTATTCTCATCTCTCCCGGATTTAGTGCCTAAATAAACTAAATCTTTTTTGTACCTTTCATCAAAAAAAGACAGGGTGAAATATTCATTTTTTTCAATAAATTCATAGGTATATCTCTCAGGTCTCACTGCTATCATAGCTACATTCCTATTCCACATTACACCTAATGTCCCCCAAGCTGCTGTCATTGTATTGGCCTTTTTCTCATCTCCTGCCGTTATCAGCATCCAGTCTTTTCCAATCAAATCAAAGACATTTCCTATCTCCGATACTTCTATTTTTTTAAACATCTATCTCCTCCTCAATTTTTATTTTTTAGTGATACAATCTTCAATAAATCTGAACCACAGTCCTCTAATTCTATATCCACATAATATTCTTTTTCTGAGATACTATCCCTTCTGTCCATTTTTTTCAGACTCATCAGTAATTGAACTCTGTAGTAAGATTCTTTTATTTCCACATCTTCTATCCTATGATCCAAACTCTTATATTCCTTACTGTTAGATATATAATATTTTTTCAGATTTTTAAATGAATCAATATTTTTCCCCTGGAAATCAATGTTCTGATGGCCATGGCCCTGAAATCCTGATTTCCGTT
>CAZUGM010000068.1:0-9505 GCA_964619915.1 uncultured Fusobacteriaceae bacterium
AATTATGAGAGATAACTGCACCCATAGAAGAAGGAGTCTTAGGTTAAAAAATTATGATTATAGTAAAAATGGATTATATTTTATAAACATATGTAGACAAAATAGAGAAAAAATATTTGGTAAAATTATTTTCATGGGATCATTGAAATCAAATTTGATGTAGGGGGAATTCATGAATTCCTTCTACGTAATAATGTGTTTTATGATATAATTGTAGTCGAAGACGATAAAAATTAGGGATTTGACCTCAAAAAAACAGAAAATTCCATCAGAGGTGAAAAAAAACCTCTAATAATGATAAAAAACTATACAATAAACTAGGTAAAATAACAATCATTTAATGGTAAAATAATACAGAACGAACAAGAAAAGAAATCAAGGAGGAAAATCAGTGTCGATCTACATATTATTTTATTTTACATTCTACTTTACTTTAGGGGCTAGTATGCTCTATTTCTCCCAATTTTTTGAAACTATCCATATATCAGGTGGCCAGTCAGGGATGATTTTTGCTATAGGTTCATTTTTAGCTATGGTTTGTCAGCCGGTTTTAGGATATATAAATGATAAGACAAAAAAATCTAAAGAAATATTGATTTTAATAACAGGAGCTATTTTTATTACTTTACTGCTGATGAATTATATAAATTCATTTATGGGGATATTAATTTTATATTCCTTCTATGCAATAGCGGTCTTTTGTGAAATGCCCCTTATGGATACGGTATCTCTATCTACCGATTATGCCTTTGGAAAGATAAGGCTGTGGGGGTCTATCGGGTTTGCTGTAGGAGCTTTAGTTTCGGGAAAAGTCATAGAATTATTCGGGTCTTCTTCATTTTTATACCTGGCAGCGATTACTTCAATTGTAACAGGGATAATTATTCTGAAGATACCTGTGAAAATCAACAGTTTACATGGTGACGATGAAAAGGTGGATTTAAAGAAACTTTTAACGAATAAAAGATATATTGTTTTTGTAGCTGTTTCCATATTATTTTTAGGAACGAACAACGGTCACAACAGTTATTTTGCAGTTTATTTTAAAGAGATCGGTGGTTCTATGGCGTTATTGGGAACAACGATTTTCCTGATGACTCTCAGTGAGGTGCCATTTATCGGAATTTCCACAAAATTAATAAGCAAAAAAGGGGTAGAATTTGTAGTTACTTTGGCAGTGCTGTGTATGACTGTCAGATGGGGAGTATACTTTTTATTCTCTAAGCCATCTGTAATAGCAGGAACTTTTTTATCTCAGGGGGCTTCTGTAGGATTGTTCTTTGCAGGAGCAAATCTGTTTATTCGAAATATTGTAGAAAAAAACACCCTGGGAACGGCAATAACGGTATTTATGGCAGCTGGATCCTTAGGAGGGATGTTTGTCCAGTATATTTCAGGGGTAATCATAGAACAATGTGGAGCAGTTTATATCTATGGTTTTTTTGCGATCCTGGCATTTGCAGCCTTGATATTGATGTTTTTAGGAAAAAAATTAAAGAACTAAAAAATAGAATAAAAGGAGATTTTAGTTATGGCAAGAGGGTATGACGAAGCAAAGGACAGAAAAAATAAGGTGTCATTATTTGGAAAAACCTTGGTAAGAAGATCTAAATCAACATGTGAGTTATGTGGTGAAACAGGTCAGAAATTAAATATATTTGAAGTCGGTAAGGTAGAAATAGAACCTGACTATGACAGGTGTATCCATATCTGTGACACGTGTATGGACACAATAGAAAGGTTAGAAAAAGCCGATGAAAATGATCTGAGATTTTTAAATCATGCCATTTGGAGTGAGGTAAATATAGTAAAGGCTACAGCAATAGACCTTTTAAAACAGATCGAGGGAAAATATTCGTGGATAGATGATCTGTTGGACATGGTCTATATGGATGAGGAATTGGAAGAAATTCTTCAAAAGATAAGTAAAAAATAAAGGTTATAGATTAAAAAATGAGGTGTTTATCCATTTTTGGATATCACCTTTTTTTATAATTGTTTTTATCTCCTGTGTGGATATAAAATAAAAAATATAGACAGGAAACCTTAAATTAGACCACTTTTTAAACAAAAAGTGTTGAAAAAACATACAAAATACAGCTAAAGTTCTACAATAGTTGTTTTGGTTCGAAATATAGACAAAGAAACTTGATTTTATTGAGGAAGTATTGTATAAATATAAGGTGCAGAAATAGTAAAAAAATATGCAACTTATATAGGTTATACTCGATTTATTGTATATCAAAAATAAAGAAATTGGAGGGAGAAGATGAAACAAGAAAAAATGACGGCAAGTTTTAAGGGATTGGTACCATTTTTTATTTTTATTGGAATTTATTTAGGAAGTGGATTGATACTCCAGTCTCAGGGTGTAGAACTGGCATTTTATCAGCTGCCTGCTCCTATAGCAGCTTTTGCAGGTATTGTCACTGCATTTATTCTTTTTAAGGGCACGATCAACGAAAAATTCACTACTTTTGTCAAGGGGTGCGGCCACCAGGATATAATAATCATGTGTATAATATATCTGCTTGCCGGAGCTTTTGCCGGAGTATCCAAGGCTATGGGAGGAGTAGATTCTACTGTTAATTTAGGTCTAACTTATATCCCAGCACAATATATTGCAGCGGGATTATTTATTATCGCCGGATTTATTTCTACAGCTACAGGGACCTCTGTAGGAGCCATTGTAGCCATTGCTCCAATCGCTGTGGGATTAGCCGAAAAAGGGGGACTTTCACTTCCATTAGTACTTTCTGCTGTTATGGGTGGAGCTATGTTTGGAGATAACCTTTCAATAATCTCAGATACTACAATTGCAGCTACTAGAACTCAAGGGGTAGAGATGAAGGATAAGTTCAGGGTCAATATTTTAATTACCGCTCCTGCAGCTATTCTTACAATTATTCTCTTAGTTATTTTTGGAAGGCCTGAAATTTTACCTGAGGTTCAAAACTATGATTTTAGTCTGATTAAGATTTTGCCATACCTCTTTGTACTTGGATTTTCTTTGATTGGAATGAATGTTTTCATCGTTTTAACCGGGGGGATTGCTCTTTCCGGGGTAATCGGGCTTGTTTATGGAGATTTCACTGTCCTGACTTTTTCAAAGGAAGTTTACAATGGGTTTGTAGGGATGAATGAGATCTTTCTTCTTTCATTTCTTACAGGTGGATTAGCCGCTATGGTTACTAAAGCCGGTGGGATTCAGTGGCTCCTTGAAAAAATACAAAAGAGTATCAGAGGTCCGAAAACAGCTCAATTAGGAATCGGAGCCTTGGTAGGACTTACAGATATGGCTGTAGCCAACAATACAGTTGCGATAATTATAAATGGTTCTATCGCTAAAAAGCTCTGCAGAAAATATGAAGTTGATCCGAGAAAAAGTGCTGCCATACTGGATATATTTTCCTGTATAGCTCAGGGATTTATTCCTTATGGGGCCCAGATGCTTATCTTGGTAGGTTTTGCAGGAGGGAAAGTAACTCCTCTAGAGGTTATGCCTCTATTGTGGTATCAGCAGTTATTGTTATTATCTGTTATAGTTTCGGTTCATATACCATTTGCTGACGGTCTTATGAGGAAAAAACCGTGGGTATGGGAAATCGATACGGAAAACCTATAGAGTTGTTTTTTGAAATAATATTTTTTTAGAAGAAATATTGTGTTTTAGAAAAAAATGTTATATAAATGGAGTAGAAGTATTTAAAAAATTAAGGGGGCTTAAAATGAAAGGGATTCATGAAAAAGGGTTTGGAACAAAGGCTATACATGGAGGAGCAGAAAAAAATCCATTTGGAACACTAACTACACCAATATACCAAAGTTCTACATTTGTATTCGACAGTGCAGAGCAGGGTGGTAAAAGGTTTGCTTTAGAAGAAGCGGGATATATTTATTCAAGATTAGGAAACCCTACATCAAGTGTTGTAGAGGGAAAATTAGCATTATTAGAGGGAGCAGAAGCTGCTCTTGCAACTAGTTCAGGAATGGGAGCTATCTCTTCTACTATGTGGACACTGCTTAAAGCCGGAGATCACTTATTAGCTGATAAGACTTTATACGGGTGTACATATGCTTTCCTAAGTCACGGGTTAAGTAAATTTGGAATCGATGTAGAATTTGTTGATACTTCTGATTTAGAGGCAGTAAAAAAAGCTATGAAACCTAATACCAGAATAGTTTATTTAGAAACACCTGCAAATCCTAACTTAAAAGTTGTGGATGTAACAGCTGTTTGTGAAATAGCTCATAAAAATGAAGGGACTAAGGTAATAGTAGACAATACCTTTGCAACACCATACCTTCAAAATCCTATAAAATTAGGAGCTGATTTAGTAGTTCATTCAGCAACTAAATATTTAAATGGTCATGGAGACGTAGTAGCAGGATTTGTAGCAGGAGATTTAGAGACAGTAACTCAGATAAGATTAGTAGGTGTAAAAGATATGACCGGTTCGGTTCTCAGTCCGCAAGACGCATTCCTTATGATAAGAGGAATGAAGACTTTAGAGCTTAGAATGGAAAGACACTGCAGTAATGCATATGAGATAGCCAGATTCTTGGATAATCATCCTATGATCGAAAAAGTATATTACCCGGGACTTGAATCTCATGAAGGACATGAAATTGCAAAGGAACAAATGAATGGATTCGGTGGAATAATGGCTTTTGAGGTAAAGGGTGGAATAGAAGCAGGGAAGAAATTATTAAACAGTTTAGAGTTATGTACTCTGGCAGTAAGTTTAGGGGATACAGAAACATTGATCCAGCATCCGGCATCTATGACTCATTCTCCATATACTAGAGAAGAGAGATTGGCATCAGGAATCACAGACGGATTAGTTAGAATATCTGTAGGTTTAGAAGGTGTAGAGGATATTATAGGAGATTTAAAGCAGGGATTGGAAAAATTATAAAACATAGAGAGGCTGTCCCAAAAGGGTCAAGCCTCCTTTTTTTAGTCACGTTACTTTTTTCTATTAACACTAATTTTTTTATGTGGTTTATGATATAATTCCAGGTGGAAATAAAAAAATAAAAAGGAGATAGGATCATGGCTAAATGGACAGGGAGAAGCAAGGGAAGAAAAAACAATGTAGCGGAATTTGGAAAAGAATTGGTAAGAAGATCGAAATCAACCTGTGAACTATGTGGGGAATCTGGAAGGAGTCTCAGTGTTTATGAAGTCGGGAAAACCGAGGAAGATGCTGACTTAGAAAGGTGTATCCATGTATGTGATGAATGTAAAAATACAATAAAAAAATTAAATAAAGCCAGTGAGAATGATTTGAGGTTTTTAAATCATGCAATCTGGAGTGAAGAAAATACAGTAAAAGCCACGGCACTTCATATTATTTCTGAGATAGAGAATAGGAATAGATATTCATGGATAGAAGATCTGCTGGATATGGTCTATATAGACAATGAATTAAAAGAGATATGCGAAAGGATGAAACATTAAAAGGAGGACTCATGATAGATTTACATATGCATTCTACATTTTCAGATGGGACACTGACTCCTGCACAGCTGGTATAACGAGCTAAACAGAATAATATAGAGGTTATGGCTATTACCGATCATGACAATGTGGATGGCCTGAAAGAGGGGAGAATAGAGGCAGAAAAAAAGGGGATAACCTTTGTGGATGGGATAGAGGTTTCAGCGAATTTTCTGAATAAAGATATCCATATACTGGGATATTTTTTAAATCTGGAGGATAAAGAGTTTTTGGGGTGGCTGAAAAATTTGCAGGAGAAAAGACACAATAGAACTTTGGAGATACTAAAAAAATTAGGTGACTTAGGGATAGATATAAGTTTGTCCGAAGTAGAAGGGGAAGTTTTTGGAAATGTAATAGGGCGGCCTCATATAGCTAAGATGATAATAAAAAAAGGTTTTGCAGCTAGTATGGATGAAGTATTTGACAGATATTTAGGAGATGGAAAACCTGCATATGTTCCCAAAGTGGGGGTAGATATGATAGAGGTAGTAAAAAGATTAAAAGCCAACGGAGCTGTGGTTATTTTGGCTCATCCCCATCTGATATCTCATCCGGATGATACAGTGATAAATATAATAGACAGCTTGGTAAAAAATGGGTTAGATGGACTGGAATTATATTATCCTAATATAGCTCTCAGAAAAAAAAATAAACTTTTGAAAACAGCTAGAAAAAGAAACCTTATCCTGACCGGAGGCTCTGATTTTCATGGGCTTCACAGAGCAGGGATAGATATAGGGTTGGGAAATATTTCTATGGAAGTAATTCAAAAAATGGAAGAAAAAAAAGAAAAGATTGACAAAAATAGAAAATGTATATAAACTGAAATTGAATCAAGAAAGAGACAATCGAATAAACAGCTGGGGGAGCCATGTGGCTGAGAAGTATAATTACTGACCCTTTGAACCTGAATCTAGTTAGCACTAGCGTAGGAAAGCGGAGTTTTTTTATAAAATTATAGTAAGTTATATTTTTTTAGAGAACGATTATAACCGTATACCTGTGGGTATGCGGTTTTTTTTATTATATAAAGTCTAAAGGGGGATAGATGGAGATAACTTTAAACGGTGAGGTAAAAAAAGTAGAAGCAGAAAATATCTATGATCTGGTAAAAAGTCTGGAGTTGGACAATGACGGTGTGGTAATTTTGCACAACGATGTGGTTGTAAAAAAAGAACTTTGGACGGGGAGTAATTTGAATCTAAAAGATAGCGTGGAAGTATTATATTTTGTATCGGGGGGATAGAGATGGATAAATTAATATTAGGCGGAATTGAATTTAAAAGCAGATTATTGACGGGAACAGGTAAATTTTCTTCTAAAGAAGAGATACCGAAGATGTTGGAGGCCAGTGAGTCACAGATAATAACAATGGCTCTTCGAAGGGTAAATCTAAATAACAGTGATGAGAATATATTGAACTATATTCCTAAGGACATTACTCTGCTGCCCAATACATCCGGGGCCAGAAATGCTGAGGAAGCCATAAAGATCGCAAGGATAGCAAGGGCTGCAGGATGCGGAGATTTTATTAAGATCGAGGTAATAAACGATATGAAATACCTTATGCCGGACAATGCAGAAACTATAAAGGCGACCAAAGTCTTGGCAGAAGAAGGATTTATAGTTCTCCCATATATGACTCCGGATCTCATAGCTGGACAGAGATTAAAGGAAGCCGGAGCAGCAGCGGTAATGCCTCTGGGGTCACCTATAGGATCAAATCGAGGAATAGAAACCAAGGCAATGATAGAGATAATGATAGAAAATATAGATCTGCCAGTCATAGTGGATGCAGGGATTGGTAAACCGTCCCAGGCAGCAGAAGCTATGGAGATGGGAGCAGCAGCAGTACTTGTAAACACTGCAATAGCCTGTTCTCCCAATCCTGCTGAGATGGGGGAAGCCTTTGCATTGGCAGTAAAAGCAGGAAGGATGGCATATAAAGCCAGAATGGCCGAGGAAAGCAGATACGCCAATGCATCGTCACCGCTGACAGGTTTTTTACATAATAATTAGAGTGGATTAGGAGGGAAGATGTCATTTTATAATGAAATAGAAAAATTCAAAGATTTTGATATGGAAAAATATATGGATGAAGTGACCCATGAAGAGATAAAAAGATCTATAGAGAGGGAAAAATTAACTAAGTTTGATTTTTTAAATCTGTTATCTCCAAAGGCCAAGGATCATCTAGAGGAGATGGCAAAGACAGCCCAGAGGAGGAGTGTCCAGCAGTTTGGGAAGATAATAAGTCTGTATATCCCCATGTATATTTCAAACTACTGCACCAATGAATGCACCTACTGCGGATTCAATAAAAATAATGTGATAGACAGAAAACACCTAAAATTGAACGAGATCGAGGCAGAAGCTGTGGAGATCGCCAAAACAGGGATAAGACATATATTACTTTTAACAGGGGAAGCTGAAGGGTTGGTAGGAGTAGATTATATAGAGGATGCAGTTAAAATTTTGAAAAAGCATTTTGATTCTGTAGTGGTGGAGATATACCCATTGGAGACTGAGGAATATAGAAGATTGAGAAAGATAGGAGTAGACGGGCTGACTATATACCAGGAAGTTTATGATGAAAAAATTTATAAAAGTGTCCACCTAGGGGGGAGAAAGGCTGACTATATGTGGAGGCTGGAAACACCTGAAAGGGGAGCTCGTGCAGGGCTTCGAAGTATAAATATTGGGACCTTATTCGGGTTGGGAGATCTGGTAGAGGAAGCTTACTTATCGGGGCTCCATGCTAAATATCTTACAGATAAATATTTAAACAGTGAGTTTTCCATATCACTGCCCAGAATAAATGAAGCAGAGGGAGGCTACAAGAGTAAATATATCCTGGATGACGCAACCTTTGTCCAATTTGTCCTAGCCTACAGACTGTTTCTTCCTAAGGCAGGGATAAATATCTCTACCAGGGAGGTGGCGGAATTCAGGGATAATCTGATCGGGCTGGGAGTAACTAAATTTTCGGCAGGATCCAAGACCAATGTAGGAGCATACAGTGATCTGGACAAATCAACCCCCCAATTTGAAATTTCAGATAACAGAAGTGTGGAAGAGACGGAAAGTGCCATAAGAGCAAAAGGCTATCAGGTAGTCCATAAAGACTGGGAGCTGATTGTGTGAAAATAGGGATTTTAGGAGCCGGGGGGATAGGATCAAATGTAGCTGTAAATCTGGTGAGAAGCGGGGTATCCAACCTTAAGATAGCTGACTTTGATAAGATAGAACTTTCAAACCTCAACAGGCAGTTTTATTTTCGTGATCAGATCGGGAGACCGAAGGTAGAGGCCTTGAGGGAAAATTTAGTGAGGATAGATCCTGACTTAGAGATCGAGATCATAGATATAAAGATTGAAAAAAACAATATAAAAGATCTCTTTGATGACTGTGATATCCTGGTAGAAGCCTTTGATAAGAAGGAGTATAAGAAGCTGTTGATAGAGGAATTTTATGACTCCGATAAACTTATTGTATCGGCTTCCGGTATAGCTCACCACGATACAGATGATATACAGACTAAGAAATTTGGAAAAAATCTGTATGTGGTCGGCGATTTTAAAAAGGGGATAGATAAATATAAAACTTACTCTCCTAAGATTTTGATAGTGGCTTCTATGATGGCTGATCTTGTTATGAAAAAGGGGGGATATTATGAAAAAAACTAAAAAAACTATACCTCACGGGATATATGGGATCACAGGGGAGAAGTTTGCCAAGGGAAGATCCAATATAGAGTGTGTGAGATCTATGATTGATGGGGGAATAAAGATAATCCAATACAGGGAAAAGGAAAAATCCATAAGGGAAAAGGTAGAAGAGATCATAGAGATAAGAAAGCTGTGCCGTGAAAATGATGTTATTTTTATAGTCAATGACCATGTGGATATAGCTATTTTAGTGGATGCAGACGGAGTTCATGTGGGACAGGATGATATGGAGATATCCCATGTAAGAAAGCTCATTGGAGAGGATAAGATA
>CAZUGM010000069.1:0-3950 GCA_964619915.1 uncultured Fusobacteriaceae bacterium
AATTGGTAAAAACGGTCTGACTGCCAATGCTATCAGAGGAGTAATGCAGGCAGCAGCAGTAAAAGATAAATTAAATGTAAATGTGGAATTTTTAGATTAATTAGGAGGTAGGAATATGGAATTGATTTCAGTTGGAAAAATTTCAGGAACTCATCACCTAATGGGAACGGTCAAGGTTTCTTCGAACTTTGAAGATCTGAGTATAATAATAGGTTCGAAAGTTATCGTAAAAAATGACAGTGGGATGAGCAGAATACTGACAGTAACAAATATAAAAAAAATAAGTCCTAAAAGATTAGCTTTTGACTTTGAGGAGATAACAAATAAAACCGAAGGGACTGCTTTATCTGGATACTCTATCCATGTGAGAAAAGATATCTTAGGATTGGAAGAGGATGAATACTATGCCTCCGACATTATTGGGATGATGGCTGTCACTGTAGATGGGGAGGAGTTGGGAGAAATCACCGACTTAATGGAAACAGCAGGTCATGATATCTATATAATCGGAAGGGGTAAAAATGAGATCATGGTTCCTTCAGTGGATGAATTTGTAAAAGATATCGATTTCGAAAAGAGGGTAGTTACTTTTGAACTGATAGAGGGAATGAGACCATGAAAATAAATATTTTAACCCTTTTTCCTGCTATGTTTGCTGGTTTCAAGAGTGAAAGTATCATTAAAAGAGCTATAAACAGCAAAGCATTGGAGATAAATATTATAGATATAAGAGACTATACCTTTGATAAACATAATACTGCTGACGATACTCCATTTGGCGGAGGAGCAGGTATGGTATTAAAGGCTGAGCCTATATTCAGGGCATTGGAAAATACATCTGGTAAGGTAATCTATACCTCTCCTCAGGGTGTGACACTGAACCAAAACTTATCCAATGATCTTAGTTTTGAAGAGGAGATAACTATAATAGCAGGTCATTATGAAGGTATAGATGAAAGGGTTATAGAGGAAAAAGTAGATTTAGAGATCTCCATAGGGGATTTTGTATTGACAGGGGGAGAGCTGCCAGCCATGGTTATAGCAGATTCCATAGCCAGACTTTTACCCGGTGTGATAAAAAAAGATTCCTATGAACAGGATTCATTTTATAATGGTCTGTTGGACCACCCCCACTATACTCGTCCGGCAGAATTTGACGGATTGAAAGTACCGGAAATATTACTTTCCGGACACCATAAAAATATAGAGCTGTGGAGAAAAAAGGAAAGCCTGAAAAGAACCTATCGTAGAAGACCGGATCTATTAAAGGACAGGGAGTTTACAAAGGAAGAGAAAAGGTTATTAAAAGAGATAGTGGAAGAACTTTAAGTATGGAATAAAAGGTTTTGACTTTAATAAAAAGAATGGAAAGATTGATAACCAATCTTTTCTATTTATCTAAACTTGGGCTATCATGAATATTAAAATTTCTTCTAATTATAGAAGAAATTCTATATGTGAGGGGAACCGTTAAGGGAGGGGAATTAATTTTGATATATTCTTTAAAAGATAAGACACCAAAGATTGGAAAAAATAACTATATAGCTCCTAATGCTACGCTAGTAGGAGATATTGAACTAGGTGAAGATGTAAGTATATGGTTTGGAGCTGTACTCCGTGGAGATATGAGTAAGATCACCATTGGAAATGCTTCTAATATCCAGGATAACTGTACGGTTCATGGTGATGCTCCTTATCCTGTTACTCTGGGAGAGGGAGTTACAGTAGGACATAATGCCATTATTCACGGATGTACCATAGGGGATAATTGTGTGATTGGTATGGGATCTATTTTATTAAATGGTGCAACTATACCTAAAAATTGTCTTGTGGGAGCCGGATCTGTTGTGGGAGCTAACCTAGAGGTTGAAGAGGGAAGCTTAGTAATAGGAAACCCTGCCATAGTTAAGAAAAAATTATCGGATAAATATATTGAATATCTAAAGTATGCAAAGGATGTATATATAAATGATATTGATATCTATACAAAAGAGTTAGAAGAAATAAAGTAAAAAACTTAATCACCAATGACACTAATTAGAGATAAAATTTTGACATAGATTAAAAAGAGTAATCTTTAAATAATTAATATAGATTAGTGGAAAAAACAGAAAAAGGGAGATAATAAATGAGAGAAAAAATATATTTAGGATTAGTACACTATCCTGTATACAATAGAAACCAAGAGACAGTTGCTACATCGGTAACAAACTTTGATATTCATGATATATCTAGAAGTTGTAAAACATATGATGTGAAGGGTTATCATATAATAACTCCGGTAGATGCTCAGGTAGAATTAACCAGCAGGGTAATCGGATACTGGAAAGACGGGTTTGGTAGAAACTTCAACAAAGACAGGGAAGAGGCGTTTTCTAGCACTTATGTTACTGAAAGTATTGAAAAAGCTGTGGAAGAGATAGAAAAGACTGAAGGAAAAAAACCAGTAATTATCACAACTTCTGCAAGAGTATATGATAATTCAATCTCATATGAAGATATGAGTGAAAAGATCTACAACGATGACAATGTTTACTTGTTATTGTTCGGTACAGGACATGGTTTAGTAGATGAGATCATGGACAGCTGTACTCATATCTTAGATCCAATAAGAGGTAAGACTAAGTATAACCATCTATCAGTAAGATCGGCAGTAGCTATAATCTTAGACAGATTATTAGGAGAAAAGTAGAATAAAAATTCCCCCTACCAGAATAGTAGAGGGGATTTTTTTTATTATTTAGAAAATTACATCCACAGAGGCATCATCAAAATTCTATGTTTATCTGGATGCGCGTCACGTTGCTTTTTATATTTTTCTGGTTTTTTCCCTCAGCCAGTTTACTTCAGCATCATTTAAATATGGAGATAATTTATTGAATGTAGTGGCATGGTAGGAGTTGATCCATTTTAATTCATCACTGTTTAACAGGGCAGGATCGATAGAATTTATATCGATGGGGAAGAATGAGATAGTCTCAAACTCATAAAAAGTCCCGTTTTCATTGGTAAAAGCCTCTTTTACTATAACTGTGTTTTCAGTACGGATACCGTGTCGACCTTCTTTATAGACACCAGGTTCAATGGTTAAGTTCATCCCTACTTCCAGAGGAAGATCATGGCTTTTTCTCACAGAAAAACCTTGGGGTCCCTCGTGAATATTTAGGAAAAATCCCACACCATGACCGGTTCCGCACTTATAGTCTATCCCTTCTAACCATAATGGATATCTGGCTAACATGTCCAATTTATAACCGGTAGTTCCCTTTAAAAATTTGGCCCTGCTGAGGTTGATTACACTCTTTAATACCAGGGTGAAGTCTTTTTTCTCCTCAGGTGTGATATCTCCCAGTGAAAATGTTCTGGTGATATCGGTAGTCCCGTTGAGGTATTGTCCCCCAGAATCCACCAATAGAAATCCACAAGAATCCAGGGCATATGTATTTTTTTCATTGGCTTTAAAATGCATAAGAGCTGCATGGTCTTTATGCCCGGCAATAGTATCAAAACTTATCCCCTTAAATCCATCTATCTTCGATCTTTCATTTTTGATAATATCTTCTACGTCCAGTTCGGTGATAGGAGTTTCTTTGAAATTATCTTCAATATATTTAAAACCCTTTAGGAGAGCTATGGAATCCTTTAGGTAGCATTCCCTTGCATTCTGTATCCCTATTTCATTTTTTACAGCTTTTAAATGGGTAGTTATCTCTTTATTGTGGATTATCTTATTATTTTGAAGCAACGACTGGATATAAATACTTGTTCTGTCCGGGCTGAGATAGATACTCTTATCTCTTAAATTAGATATAACATCGGTGATCTCATCATAGGATTTTAAGACTATATTATTTTCTTTAAGGTATAAATTAGTCTGTTCATCCAGCTTATCCTGGTCTATAAACAGGGTAGTCCTATCATCTTCAATAAGTGCATAGGCATAGAAAGTA
>CAZUGM010000069.1:3961-9417 GCA_964619915.1 uncultured Fusobacteriaceae bacterium
CTTCCCCTGAGGTTAAAAGTCCATGCAATATCATCTAAAGAACTGAGGATATAGCTGTCAGCTCCGTGGGAGTGATAGATTCCCCGAATAATATCAATTTTTTCCGAGGCAGACTTACCGGCATAGGAGAGGTCGTGAACAAATATATTTTCCTTTGGGAAACTGGGTCTGTCATCCCAGATAGATTCCAACAGGTCATTCTGGATTTTAAAGTTGTCTTCCTCAAATCCTTTTTTTAATTCATTATAGGCAGAAACAGAGATAACTTTTCCATCAAACCCAATAATATCATCTTTCTTTAGAACACTTTTTAACCATTCAGGATAGGTCGGAACGCCCTCTTGAGCCATTTTAAAAAGATCAAAGCCACTTCCTTCAAGTTCTTTTTCAGCCTGGATAAAGTATCGTCCGTCTGTCCAAAGTCCGGCAGATTCAGAGGTAATAACAGCAGTCCCGGCACTACCTGTAAAATTACTGACCCATCTTCTGCCCTTAAAATATTCTGCTACATATTCACTCTGATGTGCATCTGAACTAGGGATAATATAAGCATCTATCCCATTTTTACTCATTTCATTTCTCAGTTTTAAAAGTTTATCGTTTAACATTTGTACCTCCTTTAATAATTTTTAATATTTTATTCAATCCAAGTATACTCTATTTGGTGAAAGAAGCAAGGTAGAATCTAATAAAAAATTAAAAAAACAAACTTTATTTTATGAAAATGAAAAACTCTAAAATAGAGTTATAAAAGACAAGGTGACATTGTATCCAAATATATACAACCTGGTTTTTTATAATTTCCTAGACTATAAAAAAAGTGGTCTTTTTGGTTGAAAAGACCACTTTGATATGCTTTATTCAGTGCTTTATCTCTGAACCTCCTAAGATTTCAGCTTTCATTTTTTTGTCCACAGGAGTATTTCCTATCCACAGCTGGATCAGCCTCTTACTGAATCGGTCTCCCTCTATAGATTTGACCAGTTTATCATTTTTATAGACTTTTACCCCTATACCGGGGATTATATCAAAGATAAATTGATCTCCCTTTTTAATCTCTTCGTTGAATGTGGATAAAAAGATGTCTATCTCACCCTGTAGCTGCTCCATCTCCTCTTGGGTGGAAGAACTTCTCAGCTCAGAACGGAGAGCACTTTTTAATAATCTGCGATTGATCCAGTTAGAGACAATATTAAGGTGCATACTTTTAATGGTATTGGAATTAATTATAGATACGGCATCATTTGTAGGAGCTGTAACATATAAAGCTCCCACATATATATCTATAAAAAATTTATTTCTGGTCCCGGCACCGTTTAAAAAAAGCTCCTGGCCATGGACTTTAATTTTATCCTTTAAAACTAAACCATTGACTGTCTGGGTGTATGAAAGGGTAGAAAAAATAAATAAATAGAATATAATTTTTTTCATATAAAACTCCTTAAACTTTACTCAAAGGTCATTCCCATAATATATGAATCATAATATTTACCGTCAGTGTAGAAGTTTTTTCTGATAGTTCCTTCCAGTTCAAAACCAAATTTTTTATATAGAGCAATGGCACTACTGTTATCCTCCCGGACTTCCAGATTGACTTTTTTTATTATTTTGTTGTCTTTAACCCATTCAATGAGGTGAGACAGGAGATTGTATCCAACCCTGTTTCCCCAATAATCTTTTAAGACACTTATTCCGAATTCACCTGCATGCTTAGTTCTCTGACGATTTCCCCCTCTAAATTGGAGGTTCCCTATTATAATCCCGTCCAGTTCTGCAATGATGGAATATTGATTATCAGAATGTATAAAATTATGGATATATTTATTCTGCTCTCCTAAATTAAGGTCTAATTCCGATCTGGAAGCCCTCAGATAAGTGGTTTCACCTGCTAAAGTAGTTCTATAATTTATAAATTTTTTAGCATCTGCAAGACCTATTTCCCGAATTAAATATTCTCTGTTATCTTTTAAATAGTATGTTTTCATATGAGTATACCTCCGAATTAATTTTGTGACATTAATTTTGACTCTTTATCCCGGGTAAATTGGTGGGTGTAGAGGGTGAAATAACTCCCTTTTTTATTCATTAAAAAATTATGATCTCCTTCCTCTATAATCTTACCATTCTTTATAACCAGGATTCGGTCAGCATTAATTATAGTCGAGAGTCTGTGGGCGATTATAAAGCTGGTTCTTCCATGTAAAAGGATATCAGTAGCATCCTGAATGATCTTTTCACTCTCTGCATCGATAGAGGAGGTGGCCTCATCTAGGATAAATATACTGGGATTTTTCAGGATAGCTCTGGCAAAGGAGATCAATTGTTTTTGTCCGGTAGAAAGGTTGTTTCCTCCCTCTCCTACCTCAGTATCATACCCATGTGTAAATTTATGAATAAAATCGTGTGCTTTAACTAACTTAGCTGCTTCTACAATCTCCTCAAATGTAGCATCTCTCTTGCCGTAGGAGATATTATCTTTGATTGTACCGCTGAACAGGTGAGGTGTCTGAAGCACATAACCGAGATTATGGTGCAGCCAGCTTTGGGATCTTTCCTTATAATCTATACCGTCTATAAGAATATTTCCCTCTGTAGGTTCATAAAACCTGCATGCAAGATTTACAATTGTGGATTTACCAGATCCTGTTTCTCCTACCAGGGCTATGGTTTCGCCGGAAGATATCTTCAGGTTGAAATTTTTAAGGATAAGTTCCCCCTTGTTATATTTGAAATAAACATTTTTAAATTCAACATTACCGTCTATTTTTTCCCAGTTATGAATTTTTTTCTCACAGATATCCCCGTATTTTTCAATTATTTCTTTGGAATCTTTAATTTCAAGGTTTGAATGGATGAGTTCCAGCACCCTTTCAAAGGAGGCGTGAGCTGACTGCATCTCCGTAAAGACCCGGGAGAATTCTTTTATGGGATCAAAAAACATAATGGTGTAGTTGATAAAAAGAACCAGGGTTCCTACACTGATTATTTCATTTAAAATAAAATTTCTGCCAACCCCTAAGACTGCTACAAGGCCGACACTGTTTAGTCCTATTATCATAGGAAGGTAGAGAGCAGTTATCATGGCGGCTCTCACAGATGTCCTGTTCATTCGGGAGCTTAAGTTTTCAAATTCATCGATATTTTTTTCTTCATTTACCAGGATCTTGGATGTTTTAGCCCCTAAAATACCTTCGTTGTATGACCCACTGATAAGGGAATTGATTTTTCGTACGTCTCTCTGACTTCTCAAAATTTTTCTTTGAAAATAGATGCTTATGGCAATTAAAATTGGGAGTAAAAAAGTAAGGATCAGAGCCAGTTTATAGTTTAGTTTAAACATCATTACCAGGATACCGCTGAGAAATCCAATACTCCATATCATGTCTACAAACCCCCAGGCTACAATCTCCCCGATTTTCCTGATATCAGAGGTCATCCTTGCCATGATCCATCCATCGGCATTGGTATCAAAATATGAAAATGACTGATACTGCAACTTTTCAAAGGCTTTTTCCCTCAGAGAATACACAAGTGCCATCTCGACTTTCCCCCCAAAGGAGATAAAGGTATAGATTAAAATTAATAAACTCATGGTAATGCCCATATATTTCATTAAAAATAAATTTATTCCCTGGGTGCTTCCCCGGAGGATAAAATCATCTATGGCAATTTTTTGCATGACAGGAAGGTAAGCTTCCAATCCGGAGATAATAATTATACTGATAAAGATCACAGCAATCTTTCCCTTAAAGGGTTTAAGAAAGAGCAGGATGTTTGTTATGATATTTATGGATGATTTTTTATTTATTGTTTCCATCGTTAAACCCCTTCCTTCATTCCGTCTTCTTGGATCTTCAAAATTCTTTTATAGAGACCATCCCTGTTTTTTAACTGATTATGGGTTCCGTAACCACTGATCTTTCCATCTTCTAAAATCATTATCTTATCGGAGTCCATGATCGAGGATATTCTGTGAGAGATGATTATTGTTGTTGAGGAATCATGTTTTTTCTTCAGTTCCTGCCTGATTAAGGCATCTGTTTCTATATCCACTGCACTGAGGGAGTCATCAAAGATCAATATCTTATGGTTATTGATGATTGTTCTGGCGATGGCTATCCTCTGTTTCTGTCCTCCAGAGAGAGAGACTCCCTTTTCTCCTACCTGGGTATTGTATCCCTCTTTAAAACTTAAAATTCCCTCATGGATAGATGCAGTTTTGGCAGCAGCAAAAATATCACAGTCATCTAAGATTTTTTTAGTGATTCCGATATTTTCTTTGACATTTTTTGCAAAGAGGAAGGTTTCCTGCAAAACCAGACCGATATTTTTTCTGATCCATTTTTTATCTATCTCCTTCAACTCTATACCATCAATTTTTATGGAGCCGCTGTCATAGTCGTATAATCTTGTAATCAGGTGGATGAGGGATGATTTCCCGCTTCCTGTAGGTCCTAGTATACCCAGGGTTTCTCCTATACCAAGATCAAAGGAAATTCCGTTTAATACAGGTTTATCTGCATAGGAAAATTTTACATCTTCAAAGACTATCTTCCCTTTAATTTGAGGTTTCTTTAAGTTTGTATCCCCATTAAAATCGGTTTCGCTGTCTAGGATCTCCTCTATCCTCTCAAAGGAGATGGCTGCTTTACCAAAATCACTCAATACCCGTCCTAAATTTCTCACAGGGAATTCTAACTGCCATACATACATTCCAAAGGCGACAACAGTACCAATGGTAATGGTTCCAGCAACAGCCCATCTAATACCTAAAAATAGGAGTAGTCCCATCTGTATAAAGGAAAAAAATGATGAGATGGGCCAGTAGTAGGCAAATAACCGGATAAGTTTATAGGTGACGTCACTATAATATTTATTGGAACGCTGAAATTTTTTTATCTCTAAATCTTCACTGGCAAAGGCTTTTACTACCCGGACACCGTGGATATTCTCCTGGAGGATAGTTGATAGTTTAGCTTCGGCTTCGTCGGAAATTTTAAAATGTTTTTTTACGACAATAAAAAAATATAGGGAGAATAGAAACATCAACGGGACTATAGACAGTACGATGATGGAAAGCTTTAAATTTAGATTAATCAGCGTGAAAAAAATGACCGTGATCATTAAGATTATATTTACCACTTCAACTAACTGTATGGCTAAAAACTTTCTGATTGTTTCAACATCGGAAGTACACCTCTGGAGGAGGTCCCCAGTCTCTATATCATTAAAATAGCTGTATTTAACATTTTGAAGCTGAATATACAGCTTGTCTTTGATGGACTTTGCCATCCCTTCAGATGCTATACTGGATAATTTACTTTTAAAATACAGGCAGGTACCCTGAAAAACAGCAACGAAAAATATAAGGATGCATGCATTTAGAAGGCTTCTTCCTACAAAGAAATCCATAGATCTCTCAAAAAAAGAGCCGGATAGATCGGAATTCTGTATGA
>CAZUGM010000070.1:0-9406 GCA_964619915.1 uncultured Fusobacteriaceae bacterium
ATAGTTAAAATTATTGAATATTTCCTCTTTGTCACGACTCATCACCTCTTTCGTTTCTTTGATTCAATACATGCAATATTGTACCAAAAAAATTACTTCCCTCAAAAGTATTTCACATAATTATTATATCAATGATCATAATAAAAATAAATAAATAATAGGAGGCTGTTATGATAGATTATCGGTGTAAGATAGATAATATAACAAATCTATATAAAATATATGACTATGAGATGTTTCTTTATCAATTGAGAGAAAAGATCCTGGATGAACAATTTAGGGAAATATTTAATGAAATAAGGTGGGCAAGGGAGATCAGAAAGCTGGGCTCACCTATTCCTAAAGAACTCCTCAATATGCTGGAGAAACTAAAGGAAAGGATAATTAACTACTATATAGAATACCTGGAAACTAATAGGGAGATAAAAAAAATAGAAGATCCGGATCTGATTATCGGTCTGGGATGCAGCAATGGACTGGGATTTTTAGATAAAAGGGTAGAGCTCTTGGGAGAGTTAGTGGAAAAATTCCCTAAAGCTAAGGTGTTGCTTTCTGGTGGAGGAATGGGTGTTTTAAAGACCGAAGCCGTAGAGATGCTGGAGAAGTTGAAAAAAAACTATAAAGTTGATGAAAAACTTGTGATTTTGGAGGAGGATTCCTTGGATACCTTGGGAAATATTGTTTTTTCAAAACTGCTCTTAAAAAAAATGAATATATTGTGTGATATAGGAAAAATAATTGTAGTGACATCTCCATTTCATGTGATCAGGGTTCATTCTTTATTCAGCAGGGTTTTTCCAAAAAATATTTCTTTTGAGATCAGAGGGCATGATTACTATCTAAATAAGGTTAAGAGTGATACAACTACCAGAAAGATTGTTGAAAATGAGATAAAATCACTCTATAGATCTGACAGAATATTTAATATAGTTAATTTAAAGGAGGAGAAAAAATTTGGTTTTGAAGTGGATGAAACCAGCCTTTTCTACCAGATGCTCCTATATCATGATCTTTACAGGAATAGAAGGGATATCTTGAGAAAATATTATGGGTGTCTGGAGACCTATAATATTTAAAAGTTTTTTCTGTGGGAATAACTTTTATGTAGGAGAAAAAAAACACTAAAGACTGTAAAGTTTTTAGTGTTTTTTTCTGAATGGCAGATACATCAGTGTGAATAAAATTATCATCACAACTTCCAAAGAAATTATATAATATGGCCAGGGACCTAAAAAATCCATGGGACTTGAGGGAGGTTTTTTCTTTAAAAACATATAGTTTGTATTGATTAAAAAATTAAGCGGAAACAGCACCAGCATTATTCCGTTTATATATAGATATGATTTTTTTAAAGCATCGAAAGTAATGGTAAACTTAAAGTATTTTAAACCGTAAAATACAGCAAAATAGATATAGTAATGCGTTACAAAGAAACTAATATTTGAGTAATTTGGAAAAGCAACCCTGATTTCTGGAGTCATAATAGCTAAGATGGCTCCTATGCTCCAAAAATAGACCAGGTTGAATATTTTATCTGATCTGAATATCATCATAAAAGCTGCTAAAACCAGAGTGTAGTTACACATGTTTAAGGGTAAAAGGTTGGTAAAAGGCTCCTTAAAAACGATATATCTATAGATCAATTCAATAAATTTTTCCACTAAGATAAAATATCCAGAAATTTTTGCAAATTTTTCTATATCAAGTTTAAATATTTTAGGCAGGTAAAAAGCTAAAACAGCTAAGGTGCCGTAACCGAAAATATAAAAGAAATGTTCTATACCGAATAATGTAAATTCCCTGATTGTAATCACCTACCTATGAAATCCCAGATCTGAAGGGTTGATATCTCCCGACACATGGGCAATATTTCCTCCTGATTTTTCAAACTCTTTTCGAAGTTTTACTACTTTTTTGGCCAATTCCACAGTATCGGTACTTAAATTTTCTGCTTTTATCCGTCCCTTTGACCAATATTCTATGATTAACTTACTGTCTCCATAGATATTTTTTTGTCCCTCTTTCAGAGCTATATTCAGTGCGATATAGCATCCTAAAAGTTCACCAAAGTTATTGGTACTTCCTGGTTTAGTCAGATAATTATCGAATTGATTGATCTTTTCTCGGGGGACAAAATGATGGAGGATGGAATTTCCGTATTTATCAGTTACTCTGACTTCGGTACCGATGCCACGGCCTGTACCGGCATCAAAATATATCCCCGAAGGTAATTTTTCCTGGAGCATCTCTTTGGTTTCATATATTCCTCCCTTTGCTATCCAGTTTTCAGCTTCCTTCCGGCTTTTAAATGATTTATAACGTACATTCCCCCCACGGGTGAGGGTCTTGCACTCATCCCAATCATTGGTGATCACACCGGTATTTGAGTGGGTATAAAAACAGGCATAAAATTTATCCAGTTTTTTTTCATAGTTGCCCCCTGCACCTAACCATTTTTCCGCTTCTAATTTAGTTACAAAGCCCTTATATCTGGCTTTTTTTCCTTTGACTTTATTTTGGCATTCAGGCCAGGATGTCAGTATCCCAGTTTCATTTATATTTTCAATTACATATGCATAAAATTTGTTCTTTGCCATTATGATCTCCTATTTTTAATTTTCTACTTTCAGTTATTATACCATTATATTAGAAAATCAAAAAAAGAAAATTAAAAGGAAAATCAAAATACAGACAGAAAGAAATAGGAGAGCAAGATCTGGAGGTGGAAAGATGAAAAAAATAATGACTTTATTTTTTATTGTAACAAGTCTGGCTATGGGGGAATATTTGGATACCTGGGATGAACTTCTGCAAAAATATACATCTGTTGGAAAAAAAGATGGGATAAATTTGGTGGTAGTAGACTACCGCAGGTTAAAGGAAGATATTAAGTTTGAAAAATTATTAAAAGAGGTCAGGGATGTGGAAATCAAAAGAATAGATGGGGATGAGCTGAAGGCATTTTGGATAAATGCCTATAATATAGGAGCAGTTAAGATGATAACAGATAACTACCCTATAGAGGGAATCAAAGATGCAGGCTCACTGTTTAAATCAGTTTGGAATAGAGATATTCTAGAGGTAGGAGATAAGATATATTCTTTAGATGAAATAGAAAATAAAATTTTGAGAAAAACAGGAGATGAACTTATCCATTTTGCCATAGTATGTGCCTCGGTATCGTGCCCGGATCTAAGGAGGAGTGCCTATCGTGGGGAAGAGCTGGATAGGGAGCTTTTGGAACAGAAGATAAAATTTTTAGATGAAAAAAATAAAGGAATCTATAAAGTGGGAGACACGATCTATATATCTAAAATTTTTAAATGGTATAGGGATGATTTTGGGAATATAAGGAAATATCTGGATATTTCTGAGGATAAAAAAATAAAATATCTGGATTATAATTGGGAATTAAATGAACTGAAGGAGTAAAATTCTGTCAAGTAGATTAAATTTACAAAAACACTTGAATTTATGTGGTTTTTCTGATATAATTACTTTCGTAAATAAAAAATTTTTTATAAAGGAAGGTGACTAGAATGAAAAAAGGTATTCATCCTGATTATCACTTAATTAACGTTGAGTGTTCATGTGGAAACAAATTTGAAACTAGATCAACATATACAAAAGAAACTTTAAATGTAGCTGTTTGTTCTGAGTGTCATCCATTCTATACAGGTAAGGCGAAATTCGTTGATGCTGCTGGTAGAGTAGATAAGTTTAACAAAAGATACAACCTTAAGAAATAATGAAGATAGGACTTTTTTTAAAGTCCTATTTTTTTAGGAAAAAATAAAGTATAAAAAAAATTAGGAGGAAAAAATGTCAGTAATAGAGATAAATCACCCATTAGTGCAACATAAATTAACTTTACTTAGAAATAAGGATGCAGAAACAAAATTATTTAGAGAAACTTTAACGGAAATCGCAGGGCTGATGACCTATGAAGCTACAAAGGATTTCAGATTAAAGGATATGGAAGTAGAAACACCTATAATGAAGACAACAGCAAAAGTTTTAGCTGACAAGGTAGCTGTAGTTCCTATCTTAAGAGCTGGATTAGGAATGGTAGAAGGAGTTACGACATTTATCCCGACGGCTAAAATAGGGCATATAGGAGTATACAGAGATGAAGAATCATTAGAACCGGTATACTACTACTGTAAATTACCAGAAAATATAGCTGATATGAAAGTTTTATTAGTGGATCCTATGCTTGCAACTGGTGGATCAGCAATCTACTCAATTGATTACCTTAAAGAAGCAGGCGTAAAAGATATTTCATTTATGTGTATCATAGCGGCTCCTGAAGGAATTGCAAAAGTAATTGAAAAGCACCCTGATGTAGATATTTATGTTGGAAAGATGGATCAGGGATTAGATGAAAATTCATATATCTATCCAGGATTAGGAGATTGTGGAGACAGAATATTTGGAACTAAATAATAAAAATTAGTACTTAATAGAAAAATAAAATAACGTAATTTTGAAGGACTTTTCTCAGGGAAAGTCCTTTTTTTTTAGTTTTCATTGTGAATTTTAAAGGTTCTGTGTTATTATTAATATTGTAATTATAACAATTTTGATCATATCTTATAAAAAACTAAAGAGAAGATATAATAAAGCTGTAAAAAATTATAAAAACAATAAAAAACAATAAAGGGAGACACAATGAAAGTATTATATGTAAAAGCCAGTCCAAAACCCAAAGATAAATCAGCTTCCCATAGAATTGCAGAAGCATTTATGGAGGAGTATATAAAAAATAATCCAAAGGATCAAGTGACAGAGCTAGATCTCCATGAGAAGGGGTGTCCCTATGTAGATTATGAAATTCTATGTGATTCATTTGAAAGAAAGGGCCTCATGATAGAAACAGCAAATAAATTTATAAAATACGATAAATTTATAATCAGCTCTCCCATGTGGAATCTTTCAATCCCCGCGATTTTAAAGGCCTATATAGATCTGATCACTGTGAAAGGAATTACTTTTGAATACAGCAGGTTAGGAATTCCTATAGGTCTAGCAAGGGGGAAAAAAGCTTTTTATTTAGGGTCCAGGGGAGGAGGATATCCATTCCCTCTTTCTCTGATTGCATTTGATATGAGATATGTAAAGTATATATTCAGGTTTATAGGTATAAAAAACTTTAAAAGTTTTATTCTTGAAAATATAGATAAATCCCCAGAAAAAACAAAACAAAATTTTGAGAAAAATCTAGAAAAAGTAAGGAAATTAGCAAGAAAATTTTAATATACAGAGAATAGGACGGTAATAGATGTATACAACAGGTAAACTTATGAAGCAGCTACTAAAATCAAACAAGATATATAATACAGTTATAAAAGGTGTAAAAAAAGACCTTCATACACTATCTTTTTTTGAAAAAATAGAGATACAGGAAAAAAACTTAAAAGAAAATTCTAAAAATAATTTTTTCTCCATATTCATGCTGAGTTTAATAGAATTTTTAGAAGCTGAAAGGGTGGATATAATTAAATATGGGAAATGTTTGTTCTATCTTAGAGGAATAGTAACATGTACAGATAATATTATAGATGATGAGAGTAAAGGAGCCATATTTTTAAATGGGATAGAGGAAAAAACAACACAAAATACCCTGTTGACCCTGCTGCTTCAAAAAAATCTAGAAAAAATTATCTTTGAATTGGATATAAAAAATAAAGGAATAAGCAACAGAGTACTTGAAAGTATATATTTAATAGCTAAAAGTGAAGGGATGAGAGACCGGGTTATATATGACAGCTATCCAGGTTGTAATTTTATTTCCCGTGAGATCCACAGCGGAATTGGAGGGGAACTGCTGAAAATAGGCATTCTTATTCCGTTATATCGGGAAGAAAATAACAGATTTAAGGATATATCAAAGGCACTATATAATTTAGGGATGTCTTTGCAAGGGCTAGATGACCTCTGTGATATGAAGGAAGATTTTTTTACACAGAAGATAAATTTAGCTACTTCATTTTTCATGGACAACTTACATATAGATGAGGAGAGTGCTGTTAATTTGGATATTTTAGATAGTTCTGCCACAGAGGATTACCTCCAGGAAATTATGAGTTATTCTATGGAAAGTTTTCATATATTGGAGGAGATAGGTTATCCAATCAATAAAAAAATAGGGATGAAATTGCTGTTTCATCTGTTTAAGATAAGGGGATTAGAAGATCTTTGGAATGTTTATAAAAAGGAGGCAGAGGATGAAAAAAATAATTTTGGGGTTTATGTTTTTAATGGCTAGTCTGGCATTTGCACAAGATGGATATACAGGGTATTGGATGATGCCAAAGGGAAAATTTATCATCCATATTGAAAAAGCTGAAAACAGTGAATATATAGGTCATGTTGTCTGGTTAAAGAATCTATACTATCCTAAGGGAGATAAGATGGAAGGGATAGAACAGTATGACAGGAATAATCCGGATAAGAATCTGAGAATAGAGAGCAGAAAAGTTATGGGGCTGCCAGTTGTAGGAGAACTGTTTGAAAAAGACGGTAAATTACAAGACGGATGGATCTATGATTCTTGGAATGGAAAGATGTATCATGGAAGTGCTAAATTATTGGGTGAAAATACTTTGAAGCTGAGAGGATCGTTCGACAAGTGGGGGATTTTAGGACTGAGTCAAAAAGCTAAGAGGGTAGTGAATATAAAAAAATACGGGATATTGACCGATGAAAAAGAATAATTATAGTGAAAGATCCAGGATTTTTTTTGATAGAGTTGCAGATAAAAATTATGGTAATTCAGAAAAATTAGACAGTTACATCCTAAAAAATATAGATATAGACGATAAAACTACTATACTTGATTTGGGGTGCGGAGATGGAAGGATTTTAAAAAAATTAAGAAATTCAAATTCAAATAATATTCTTTATGGGCTGGATATATCTGAAAAAATGCTGGAGATAGCCAGGTCTAAGAATATAGAAAAATGTGAGTTTAGTCTTGGAGACAGCAGTTATTTACCTTATGGTGATGGGAGTATAGATCTGATAATATGTCTGAACTCATTTCATCATTATTCGAATCCAGGTTTGACTCTAAAGGAGATAAAAAGAATTTTAAGTTCAGATGGAAGGGTGATAATAGGGGATATATTTACCCTGCCAGTTATCAGAGAAATAATTAATTTATATCTGCCATACAGCAGAAGTGGGGATTATAAGATGTATTCTAAGAGAAGTCTAGATAAGATATTCAGAGCAGAAGGATTTAAAAATAAAAAATTCTCTATAATATCTCCCTGGTTATTTGTATCAGAATATAAAAAGAAATAAAAAAATCATCCTCATTTGGATGATTTTTTTTGATAAATCATAAATCTTTTGTGAGTAGTGAGAATATTTTTTTTTAGAGATGGTAATAATTAAAAAATGGTGATATACTTTAAACATTAATTTTTTTTAATAAACGGAGGATGTTTCAATGGATAGGGGAAAAATACGAGAAAAATTAAATGATGGAATAATAGGAAGAGAGAAAAATTTTAATAGTGCAGTACTGGCCAGTATTATAGAGATAGACGGGGAGTGTAATTTTATTTTAGAGAAAAGATCAAAAGATATAAGGCAGGGTGGAGAGATAAGTTTTCCCGGTGGAGGATGGGAAAAAAAGGATAAAAATTTTGAGGAGACAGCTATAAGGGAAACTGTAGAAGAATTGGGAGTTCTACCTGAAAATATAGATATATTGGGAAAATTAGGGACTTTAATAATACCTGCCGGTGTATTGATAGAAGTGTATGTAGGTGAGATTCTGTGCAGGGTAGAAGATTTAAATATAAATTTAAAGGAAGTGGATGAAATTTTGATAGTACCTCTAGATTATTTTAGAGATAATCCTCCTAAACTGGAAAAAATAACTGTACAGATGCATCCCCACTATGAATTAGATGGAAAAAGAGTAGAATTTCCGGCTAAATACTATAATTTACCTGAAAAATATCATAAACCTTGGAATGGAAGGGAGAGGGAGGTGTATATATACGAGTATCATGGGGAAGTTATTTGGGGAATTACAGCAGATATAATCTATGAAATTATAAATAAAATAATTTAAGACAGGAAAAAGTATTTAATTTTTGTAAATTATTGAGGTAAAATAAAAAATAAAGGTGGAAAATATGATAAACGAAATAAAAGTACTGACAACGATAAAATTTTTACTATACCTGGTACTGTTGGGAATATTCAGAGATGGTATGAGCGAGACAGTGGTAATAGATATAGTGGTTACAATGGTTATCTACTATCTTTTTAACAGCTACTTTATAGAGAGGGATATAGACAAACTATTGGTGATTGCATTTGTTAATATAATCAACTTTATAATAACAATAAATAGTTTACCCCTGACCATAGGAATAACTATCTATACCTTGATGTTTTTATATCAGGTTTTGAGCAATAAATTTTTAAAAAAACACCTCACACAGGAAAAATCTATCCTTATAATTGGAGAAACCAAAAAAAAGCCCGAAGCTTTGAAGCTTATAGAGTAGAGTAAAGATTATAAAGGCGTTTATCATTTTTTCAAAGATGACCTGTCTCTATTTAATGAAAAAAAATTCATGAAATTTATAAAGGAGAAAAAAATTCACGAGATCCTGGTGCTAGATAAAGATTTAAAAAACCAGGTGGTGACCAATATACTGAATGTAAAGGTTAGGGGGATTAAAATTTATAATTATTATGAATTTTTTGAATATATAAGAGGACAGCTTCATTTAGAGGAGTTAGATGAAAAAAAACTTTTATTTGATCATGGGTTTGGTGTATACCATAATCAATTTCAAAAACAGTTGAAGAGAACTGTAGATATAATTTTAGCCATATCGGTGGCTATAGCAGTAGCTCCAATTGTGATGGTAGCAGCATTAATTGTAAAGCTGGAGTCCAAAGGGCCTGTATTATTTATGCAGGACAGGGTAGGAGAGGGAAACAAGGTTTTTAAGATGATTAAATTTCGTTCAATGAAGTTACATGATGAAAATGCCCATTCAAAATATGCAGGTAAGACTGATTCCAGGATAACTAACTTTGGGAAAATAATGAGAAAAACCAGGATAGATGAATTACCTCAGCTTTGGAATGTTATAAAGGGAGAGATGAGTTTTGTGGGACCACGGGCTGAGTGGGTGAAACTAGCTAATGAATACGAAAAAAATATTTCTTTTTTCCCGCTCCGGCATACAGTGAGACCGGGGCTGACTGGCTGGGCTCAAGTAAATTATCCCTACGGAGCTTCAGAAGAGGATATGAAAAAAAAATTGATGTACGATCTTTATTATGTAAAACACCAGACTGCAGGAATAGATTTGGTAATTTTATTAAAAACTGCTGGTGTAGTATTTTTGGGGAAGGGGCAATAATATGA
>CAZUGM010000071.1:0-5568 GCA_964619915.1 uncultured Fusobacteriaceae bacterium
CATGCTGGTCATCATGGAATACAGGAATGTCTAATTCTTCGATTAATCTTCTTTCGATTTCCACACATTTAGGAGCTGCGATGTCCTCTAAGTTTATTCCTCCGAAAGTAGGTGCTAATAACTTACAAGTTTTGATAATTTCTTCAGTATCTGTTGTATCTAAACAGATAGGGAATGCATCTACTCCACCAAATTCTTTGAATAAGATTGCTTTTCCTTCCATTACAGGTAGTGCTGCTTCAGGACCGATATCTCCCAATCCTAATACTGCTGTACCATCTGTAATTACTGCAACCATATTTCCCTTAGCTGTATACTTATAAACATCACTTTTATTCTCTGCAATTTTCTTACAAGGCTCTGCTACACCTGGTGAATAAGCTAAACTTAAATCATCTCCATTTTTAACATTTACCTTTGAAACAACTTCAATTTTACCCTTATTTTCTAGATGTAATTTTAACGACTTTTCATATACTGACATGGTTATACTCCTCCGCTTTTCTTATTTTAATGACACTTATCTTAGTTTATCTCTATAAACGCTTTTTTACTAGTTTTTTTTTTAATTTTCGCAATTATATTCTAGCCTACCTTATAGAAAACTCTCGAATTATTTATATTGTTTCCAATATTTTTAATAATCATTAAAATAAATTTACCTTAACTCTAAATCATTTTACTTTTTTATCAACTTAATAACAGTTAAAAAACATGTACAAATATAGTTTTTCTAACTAAATGTATACTACAAAAACTTACATCAAATGTCAACACATTTTTGAATAAAATTATTCATTTTTTTTATTTTGAAGAATTTAAACCTTCAATCCCTCAAAATGACTGCCAAATATAAATCAAAATCCTTCTGCACCTATTAGAATTCTTGACAAATAGGAGGAAAAATTATATCCTAAATCAAATAAAAAAAAGTAAGTTTCTTTTATGAAATAGTTCGTTTTACAGGTAGTTAGAAGGAGGAGATATGAAAAAAAGTAAGTTTAATTTAGAGAGTAAAATACAAAATATGGTCTCGAACCTCCCACCGAAACAGAGAAAGCTGGCAGGATATATTTTGAAGAATTTAAAACCATGTGCCTTCATGACCTCTACAGCTTTAGGTACGGCTGCAGGGGTAAGTGAGTCTACAGTAATAAGATTCGCTTCATATATGGGATATAAAGGTTATCCTGATTTCCAACAGGAGCTGAGAGAATCATTGAAAAATGAGCTGTCCGCCCTGGATAAGTTTTCCATAGAAAAAGTTGAAGATACAGCTACTGCCTATCAGGAAATTTTTGAATCAGAGGTGGGAATAATCAACAGGACGCTAAAGGAGTTATCTTCTGAAACATTTAATAATGCTGTGGATGCCCTTTATGATAAGGAGAGTATCCTCACAGTTGGTTTTAAGGGGTCTTACTGCCTTTCCAGCTATGCAGGGTATAACCTCAGTAAGATCCATGCTAAGGTGCTGATTATAGATGACTGGAATGAGAGGTGGTTTAACTATTTAAACGATCTCAATGAAAATACGGCAGCTATCCTCTTCGGATTCCCCAGGTATCCCCAGAATGTGTTAACGATCGCCGAAACTCTGAAAAAAAGAGGAGTACCCCTCATAGTGGTTACAGACAGTGTAGTCTCGCCTTTAGCTGAATATGCAGATTTCTTATTTATTATCCCTGTAAAGAAGGCCTTCTTTGTAGATCACCTTTCTGCTGTGATGTGTCTTATAAACGCTCTAATCTTTTCCCTTTCCTATAAAGATAAGGAGAAAACAGAAAAGTACCTCAAGAGATTCGAGAAGTTTGTCAATGAAAATAATTTCTTTGTTAAAAATGATTGAAAAAATCTAATTCCAAAACCATGTGTAGTTTATTTTAAGAGATCCAGGGACACTAATTTATAGTGTCCTTTTTATTTTTTTGACTTGGTATTGAAATTTATATCTTCCAACTTTGTAAATAATCTTGAAATCAACCAAAAATAAAGAGTTTATCCTTCCTTTATAAATACTATGGAGATAGTTTCTATGTTTTCAAAGTTTCTATATTTTTTTCTTCTGTCTCACTCTGATTTTTAAATGTAAATTTGGAGTTTCATAATTTTGACACTTTTTTATTGCCATGAACTATAAATTTGATAAAAACTAAATATATGTTATAATAATATGTTTGTTGTAACAATTTTAATTTTTAAAAAAAAGGATAAAGTTTTATCATAAATTTAAATTTTTAGGAGATTTTTAATGCAAAATTTGAAAAAAATAGGAAGATATTTTCGTTTTACCACCTTATTTATGCTGATCATAACGATTCTAGTAATGGGTGGGTTATGGGCATATACCAGTTACTCCACTTTTTATAAGGAATCTAGACAATTAAAGGATAAATATATAGCTTCCCAAAAAGACTTAATTCAAAATGAGATCAATAAAATCATTGCTGAGATAAAGTACTATCAATCTAAAACAAATGAAAATCTTCGAAAAAATATTCGAGAAAGAGGTAATGAAGCATATAATATTGCCATAAACATCTATGAACAGAATAAAGATAATAAAAGTAAGAAGGATATCGAACAGATAATCGCAGAAACATTTTCTGGTGTCACCTTCAATAAAGGCAGGGGGTATTATTTTGGTGGGAGTATGGAAGATGTAACTCTTTTATTTGGAAATCGCCCGAAAATCCAAGGAAAAAAAGTCCTGAAGTATCGAAGTCCTGAAGGCAAGTATATTTTTAAAGATATACTTGAAATTTTGACTTCAAAGGGTGAAGGTTTCTATGAATATATGTGGGAGCATCCAAATGATATTGGAAATAACCACAGAAAGGTTTCTTTTTTTAAGTTAGTTGAACCCCTGAATATTTGGATAGGTACAGGGGAATATTACGAGGATTTCCAGTATGAACAGCAGCAAGAACTGCTTGATAGAATTAAGAGAATAAGTTTTGGAAAAGATGGTTATATTTTTGTATCTAATTTCGATGGTCTTAATCTGACTACAGGAGACAAAAAACAAAGCCATCTGATAGGCAAAAATGAATGGGAGCTAGAAGGTTTTCGTGGAGTAAAAATAGTCCAAGAATTGGCAAAGGCTGCCAAAAGAAAAAATGGTGGATTCGTCTATTACAAATGGTATAAACCTACTAAAAACAAGCCTGTAGACAAGATAACCTTTGTTAAAGGAGTCCCCCATTGGAATTGGATAGTGGGAACAGGTGTATACCTAGATGACATAAACGATACCATAGTGTCCAAAAGAAAAATACTGAAAGAAAGGATCATAGTACACACAGTGGGCATTAGCCTCACTATTTTCTTCTTAGGTAGTTTGGCATTCTTACTTGAGTTACATGTTTTGAAAAAAATAAAAAGTATCATCAAGTATGAGGAAAATGTCTGTGAGACCCTATTAAATCTTTCAATGGAGGGAATCTATTTAGAAAATGACAGAGGAGAAATACTCGATTGCAATGAAAGTATCCATAGAATGTTAGGATATACAAAAAAAGAATTTTTAAGTTTATCTCTGGCTGATCTCATGCCAGAGGATCAGAGAAAAAGTTTTTCTCCAGAAAAAAGTATCGATTTAAAAAATTCTCATAAAGAGGTGGTAATTAAGAAAAAAGATGGGACTCTATTCTCAGCTGAAATAAGTATTTCCGATTTAGAACTGGAAGATGAAAAAAGACAGATAACTTTTTTAAGAGATATAACAGAAAGGAAAAGTATAGAGAAGCATCTAAAAGAACTCTCAACTAAAGATGGTCTAACTCAGCTTTATAACAGAAGATATATTTTTAAAAAGCTAAGATCAGAAGTTAAGAGATCTAATATGAATGGCCTGCCTCTATCAATTTCATTAATTGACATCGACCACTTCAAAAAAATAAACGATGTATTTGGGCATATGATGGGAGATGAAGTTTTAAAAAATATAGCCAAGATACTGCAGGAAAATTTGAGAGATAAAGACCACATCGGTAGGTATGGCGGGGAAGAATTTTTGATTATACTGCCAAATACGAAATCAAAAGAGGCATTAAAGGTAATGCAAAGGATAAAGACTACAATTAATCAATTAATATGGAAAGATGAAAACCTCGTAGTTAGCTTTAGTGGTGGAATTATTGAGAAAAATTCAAAAAGTTCATACACTAAATTGGAAGAAATGGTCGATGAAGCAGATAAATTATTATATAGGGCCAAGAACAGTGGGAGAAATCGAATTGAAATATAAAAATAAAAACAGGAACTCCTATTATAATAGGAGTTCCTGTTTTTATTTTTATATAATTTTTTAGCCTTAAGAAAAATTTCTATAAGTCCAGTCAGATAAATTAATCTTCACGATTATATTCTTTTTGACCCATCTCATAAAGATCGTTTCCATAGATATCGTTTATAACGATAGCAGGAAAATCTACTACTTCCATCTTTCTGATAGCTTCGGCTCCTAAATCATCATATGCTATAACCTCAGCTTTTTTAATAGATTGTGCTATAAGAGCTGCTGCCCCTCCTACTGCTGCAAAATATACAGCTTTATGTTCTTTTATATATTCCTTTACTTCCTCACTTCTAGCACCCTTTCCAATCATTCCCTTTAATCCAACTTCGATTAATTTTGGTGCATATGGATCCATTCTATAAGAAGTTGTAGGTCCTGCACTTCCAATTGCGTTTCCCGGCTTAGCAGGAGTTGGTCCTACATAGTAAATTATTTGTCCCTTTGGATCAAATGGTAGTTCCTTTCCCTCTTCTAATAATTTAACCAGTCTTGCATGGGCTGCATCCCTTGCTGTATATATAGTTCCAGAGATCAGCACTGTATCTCCCGTCTTTAATTTTTCTACATCACTATCTTTTAATGGTGTTGTTAATTTCATTCTATAACCTCCACATATTAAATTCTAAATTTTTTATCTTGAATACCATACATACATAAGTTCAAAATATCCAATATAAATTTTATTTTTTATTCATCGTTTAATTTCCCAATTCCAATAATTTTAAGGCAATCCTATAAGATTATTTCCTTATGTCTGGCAGCATGACAGTTTAAGTTGATCGCAACTGGCAATGATGCAATATGACAAGGATAAGTTTCTACCTTTACTGACAACGCTGTATTTCTTCCACCTAATCCCATAGGTCCTACTCCTGTTTTGTTTACTAATTCCAATAACTCATCTTCTAATTTAGCATTTATAGGATTTGAACTGCTGTCATTTACGTCTCTCATTAAAGATTCTTTAGCTAATAATGCAGCTTTTTCAAAAGAACCTCCGATTCCTACACCTATAATAATTGGAGGACATGGATTTCCACCAGCTTTTTTAATTGTTTCTACAACAAATTCCTTAATACCTTCTATACCATCAGCTGGCTTTAACATCTTGATAGCACTCATATTCTCACTTCCGCCACCCTTTGGAGCTACGATAATCTTCACCTTATCACTTCCAGGTACTAATTTAGTATGGATGATTCCAGGAGTGTTATCCTTTGTATTTACTCTGTCCAATGGATCTTTTACAACTGATTTTCTCAAGAATC
>CAZUGM010000071.1:5578-9227 GCA_964619915.1 uncultured Fusobacteriaceae bacterium
ACAGCCTCGTAGATATCTCCATCCATATAAACCTCTGTACCAATCTCTAAAAATACTACTACTATTCCAGTATCCTGACACATAGGTACTTCATTTTTCTGAGCAATTTCATGATTAGTTACGATTTGATTCAAAATATTTTTCCCTACAGGAGATTCTTCAGTTTCAGCAATTTTTTTTAAATTATTTAAAACATCTGAACCTAGGTAAAAATTTGCTTCCATACACATTTTTTCTACAGCATCCGTCACTTTATTTAAATCCAAATTTTTCATACAACCACCTCTTAAATTATTTATCACGATATCATTTTAATTCTCAAAATATCATTTTTTTACATTTTTAATCATCCTCAAACAAATTTCACTTTAATACTACACTATTTGACTTTTTTTTTCAATCAACTTAACGACACTTTAAAAATATATATATATCTTAACAAAAGTAATAAATTATATATATGCTTTTATTAAATTTCATTGTGAATACAGAAAAAATAAAGTATAATAAATGGAATATATTTATGCAGGAGGGAATGATTTGGAAATTTTTAAAAATATAAATTATGATAATTATGCACTTTGGATAGGTGATAATATAAATAAAAAATTAAATATTCCTACAAAGAATGAGTTAGCCTTAACGATCTATAAGGAACTCAATGATGATATAAAGGAAAAGGTAGAAAATAGGGAAAGACTGACCGAAGTTTCCCAGCTATTTTTAGATAGTGCTACTGGAAATATGACAAATTTAATCTCGCTTCTCAGCAGTGAATTAAACTTAGAAGGTATATCAAATCCCTATTGCTACCTTTCAGAAATAGGTGCTATAGACACTGTAATCACCCACGACCACTCTGAAATCTTAGAATCCATATGGGAAGAAGGAGAGGTCCATAATGTTTTTTGCGAAAAAGAGATCACAAGATCCAACGTTAATTTATTTAAGATCTTAGGAGATTATAACCATACTGAAAGGATAGTATTAACCTCTCAAAACATGAGAAAGGTTAAAAAACTAAAGTTATACGACCATTTCTGGAAAAAATTAAACGGTGAATTAGAAAATAAAAATTTAATCTTATTGGGAGTCAACCTGGATGAGGATACCAAAGATATTCTCAGTCTGGTATTTTCTAAAACAAATTTATCCAATACAGCCAGATATTTTGTAACTTCTAATCCTATCTCTATGGAAGATGAATCATGGTTAATTTCAAATGAATTTGAATTTATCTACGAGGATGACCTAAATTTTGTAAAAAAAATGGCTTTATATTTTAACAATGAAAACATTGATTCCATAAAGGCAGAGACAGATATTGAAGTAATTGAGGTTGAGGAAAACAATAAAATTGAAGAAAGTAAATTAAATACCGAAAATCCTAAAGACACCTCAGAAAAAGTTGTGGTTAATGAGGAGAAAAGTGAAAATATAGAAGAGGTGCAACTAAAAATATTTGAAAAAAAAGAAGAGATCTCAGTAACCGATGAAAAAACAGACAATCTGGAGATCCATGAAATTATTCCAGAAAAGGAAGAAACGGCAATTGAGGAGACACAAGAGACTCCAGAAGAAAATATAAAGGTTCAAGCAGCAGAGATCGAACCAATAGAAGAGGAATATACCGTAGAAAACTTAGAAATTCCCCTATTCCTAGATGGTAGTGCATTAAAAGGTGAGATAATTGAAACAGAAGTCAGAAACAGACAGAGAAGGTTAGTTGAATTCAGAGAGAAAAGATATCCATCTTACAAGGTCGATGATTTTTCAGAGATCCATCACTATAAAGCCCTGGATATAAAGATTCCCTTTGAATCTACTGAATTTCCCCAGGTAAAATTAGAGAAGAAAATATTTGCCGGGAAAGTAGATATAAAATGTAATGACCAGACAATCTATGGAGTTGCAATTAAATCTCATATGTCGGGTAAATATCAGGTTGTAGATTTTAAAAATCACGATTTCACCTTAAGACTTCTATTAGAGGGGGACAAAGTCATGAACTTTGCCTATAAAATTTCTGAAAATACCGTCAACATAAAAGGACGAAATATATATATATTCTTTAAAAATTTATTCAGTGGGTTTGAATTGAATTTTAAAAATAAGAAAACCAGTGGAAACTTTAAGATCGTTTCAACTGAATATGTGGAAAAATTAGATATAATTTTAGACACAATAGATAAATACCTGTCTATAAAAAAACAGATCAAAATCAAAGACATTAATCTAAAAGAACTTCTAAAGAATACCAGAAGTTTACAGGTTCTATTTAGCTACTATAACAACACCCCTAAGGTAACCAGCGGTAATCTAACCATCAGAACTAATTTTACAGAGGACATCAGTAAGATAGAAAAACTGGTATTAAGTTACCCTATCAGTATCAACTTTTTAGGGTTTACAAGATCGTTTATAGAATCAACTGAGATTGAGATAGACAGTTCAAATATAACTCATGCAGGAAATCAATTGGAAGTCCAGGCTTTCAATGCTGTTCAAAATACAACATATAAGGAAATTATATAATAAAAACAGAGGGTAATGATTATTTGATCATTACCCTTTTATAAGTTATTTTTTTATTACCTCAATAGAGTAAACCTCTAAATATTCAGGCCCTGAATCTATAGGATACCCATCCTTTAAAATTCCTCTTACCTCTACTTTTTTTCCTTCATACTCATCTAAATTAATATTTTTTCCACTTAAAGCACTCAATGGTTTCCCTATATCATCTGATAAAACATGGGTACCATACATCCAAATAGATGCCTGGATAGCAGTTAGTATTCCTTCTCTCTTTATCCCTTCATCTTTTTTAATCCTATTTGAAGTACAGCCTCCTAAGATCATGAAACATACAGCTATTAAAACTAGTTTTTTCATCATACCTCCACCTAATATTTATAAAAATAACTTCCCCCTATAAATTCCTTCAAGATGGAATTATCCGGAACCAACTCCTTATCTATCTCCCTGAAGTAACTCAGGAATTTTATGAGTCTTATGGCCTCCTCATAGTGCCGGCTGGAAGAATCGATCTTCTTCAGTTCCTTGGTCGCATATCTTTTTAAAACACCCAATTCATATATTAAGTTAGAGTTAAATATAGCATCAGCTTCCTCCTGGTACGGGAAAATATTTTTTCCCTCACCTTTTCGTATAGACTCCCACATATCCAGAGTACCATTGGCAGAGGTTCCACGGGATAATGAATCCCTCACAATCCTCCTTATTTTTCTAACTTCACTTGTTGGAATCCTGTTATGATCATCGATATTTAATGCAGTCAGACAGCTGATATAGATCTTAAATTTATGTTTTTTCTCAATATGACTGGTCAATTTTTCATTCAGGCCATGAATTCCCTCTATCAGTAGGAGTCCATTTTCAGAAAGCTGGGTCTTTACTCCCTTTTTTTCCCTCTGACCAGTATGAAAATTATATATAGGAACTTCTACTTCCTCTCCTGCTGTTAATTTTACCAGGTGCTCATTCAATAAATTTAAATCCAGTCCATCTATAGATTCAAAATCTTTTTCCCCATTTTCATCTAAAGGGATATATTTTCTTCCTCTATAATAATTATCCAAAGATACCACTACCGGTTTTACTCCATTTGCTCTTAACTGAATAGCCA
>CAZUGM010000072.1:0-3120 GCA_964619915.1 uncultured Fusobacteriaceae bacterium
TGAATATATATTTGATGAAGTTATTTACTCAACAAGATTATTAAATAGTGATATCAGTTCTGTAATATCTAAGATGGGACATACAGATCATATAACTGTAGGGGATGCAGGATTACCGATTCCCAATGAGGTAGAGAGAATAGACTTGGCAGTAGAAAAGGGGGTGCCAACTTTTTTAGGAACTTTAGAAGTGATCTTAGATGAATTAAAGGTAGAAGAAGTGGTGATTGCTAAGGAGATGGAAGGTGTAAGCGGAGAATTTCATGGTGAGTTATTGAAGTTATTGGAGAAAAAATGTGGAGAGATAAACATTATAGAGGTAACCCACGAGGAATTTAAAGGGATAACCAAGGAGAGTAAGGCTGTAGTAAGAACTGGAGAGTGTACACCATATGCTAATATTATTTTGAAATCAGGAGTAACGTTCTAAGGAGAAAATATATGGAAAAAATATTAGAAATTTCAGGAATAATCAAAGATTTTCCAGGTGTAAGAGCATTGGATGGAGCCAAGTTGAATGTATATGAAGGAAAGGTAATGGCCTTACTTGGTGAAAATGGTGCAGGAAAATCTACAATGATGAAGATAATGACAGGAATATATAAAAGGGACGCAGGAATAATTAAACACAATGGAAAAGAAGTGGAATTTAGCGGTCCCAAAGAATCACAGGATGCAGGGATATCCATAATTCATCAGGAATTAAACTTAATAGACCACCTTTCCATAGCAGAAAATATTTTTTTAGGAAGGGAATTGACTAAAAACTTTAGAATAGACTGGGATCTTATGTTTAATGAGGCAGACATAATCTTAAAGAAGTTAAATCTAGAACACTCATCCAGAGAATTGGTGGGAAAACTCAGTATCGGAGAGAAGCAGATGATAGAGATAGCCAAGGCTCTTTCTCAAAATGCAAAAATAATAGTTATGGATGAGCCTACAGATGCACTGACAGACACTGAAACAGAAAGTTTGTTCAATGTGATTAAGGAGCTGGTAGCAGAAAATAAAAGTATAGTATATATCTCCCACAGGTTGAAAGAGATATTTGAAATATGTGATCATGCTACTATTATGAGGGATGGAAAGTTTATAGATGAAGCTGTGGTAGCAGATATAACTGAAGATCACATAATTGAAAAGATGGTAGGAAGAAAATTAAAGGACCAGTTTCCCAGAATAGACACAGAATTAGGAGAGGTATCCCTAAGAGTAGAGGATCTCAGCGGTGAAGTTACAAAGAATATCAATTTTTCCCTTCAGAAAGGTGAAATATTAGGGATAGCAGGACTTATGGGAGCAGGAAGAACAGAACTGGCTAAAACTATCTATGGATGTTTCAAAAAAACAAGCGGTCAAATCCACATAGATGGGGAAAAAGTAGAGATTAATTCTCCCCAGGAAGCACTAAAAAATAAGATAGCCTATGTTTCTGAAGATAGAAAGGGAGACGGACTGTTATTGGGACTTTCTGTAAAAGAAAATATGAGTTTATCCTCCCTGTTAAAGTTTGAAAATACATACAAAAAGATAGATGAAAAGAAAGAAAAGGTAGAAGTAAAAGAATTTATATCTAAATTCAATATAAAGACTCCTACAATGGATCAGCTCATAAAAAACCTCAGTGGGGGAAATCAGCAGAAAGTAGCCATAGCTAAGGCACTTATGACCAATCCAAAAATATTGATCCTGGATGAACCTACAAGGGGAGTAGACGTAGGAGCAAAGAAGGAGATATATGATCTTATAAATGAGTTTAAGCATCAAGGGATGAGTATAATTATAATTTCCTCTGAAATGCCAGAAATATTGGGGCTCAGTGACAGAATAATGGTGATGTATGACCAGACTATTACGGGAACATTCAGCAGAGAAGAAGCTACACAGGAAAAGATAATGAAGTGTGCTATAGGTGTTATGAAGGAGGAGAGAGATGAAAACTAGTGCGGTATTAAATGGGGAAACAACTAAAAAAGAAAATAAATTATTAAAGAATAAACCTCTGGTAGGTCTGATTATATTTGGGGTGATAGTTTCAATATTAAATCCCAGATTCCTGTCCATGGCGAACTTATTGAACATACTCCGACAGACATCTATAAATGCAATAATAGCGGCAGGAATGACCTTTGTAATATTAACAGGGGGAATAGATCTTTCGGTAGGATCGATCCTGGCTATCTGTGGAGCAGTATCTGCAAGTATGCTGGCCGGAGGAGTCAACGGTTACATAGTTTTAATAATAACTATAGTACTGGGAACTATATTAGGAGCAGTCAGTGGAAGTTTTATAAGTTATGGAAAATTGCAGGCTTTTATAACAACTTTGGTAGCTATGACATTACTTAGAGGTGCAACGTTGGTATTTACAGATGGAAAACCAATTTCTATGGGATTTGGAGATAATGCCCTCTTATTTGATACAATAGGCGGGGGATACCTCTTTGGAATTCCGGTACCAATATATATAATGATAGTAGTCTTTGCAGTGTGTAACTATGTTTTAAAAAATACAAAATTTGGTAGATACGTTTTTGCCGTAGGTGGAAATGAGGAAGCTACTAAATTATCCGGAATAGATGTAGAAAAATTGAAAGTTAAAGTGTATGCTATAAGTGGTGGACTGGCTGCCCTGGCAGGAATTATAATTACATCCAGGTTGGGATCAGCTCAGCCTACAGCAGGAACAGGATATGAATTGGATGCCATTGCAGCAGTAGTGTTAGGGGGAACTTCACTCTCTGGAGGAATAGGAAGTATATCAGGAACTGTAACAGGGGCATTGATTATAGGAGTTCTGGGAAATGCATTGAACCTATTGGACGTGTCTTCATATTATCAGATGATGATAAAGGCATTAGTTATATTAGCAGCAGTATTAATCGATAGAAAAACACATAAATAAAAAGGGGGCTAAAAAATGAAAAGAACATTAAAATTATTGGTTGTAGGACTTTGTATTGGAATGATGTCAACGGTAGCTTTTGCCAAGGGAAAGGTAGGACTAGTGGTATCTACTTTAAATAATCCTTTCTTTGTAGAGCTAAAAGAGGGAGCAGAGGATGAAGCGACAAAAATGGAGATGGAACTTATAGTTTTAGATTCTCAAAATGATCC
>CAZUGM010000072.1:3130-9219 GCA_964619915.1 uncultured Fusobacteriaceae bacterium
TGGAAGATCTAATTGTAAGGGGAGTAGATGTAGTATTAATAAATCCTACAGATTCAGATGCAGTATACAGAGCAGTGAGAAGTGCCAACAGATCAAAGGTACCTGTAGTAACTTTGGACAGAGGAGCAAACAGAGGAGTTGTAGTTACTCATATTGCATCGGATAATGCAGCTGGAGGAAAGATGGCCGGGGAATTTATCTTAGAGAAATTAGGTAAAAATGCTAAAATTGTTGAATTAGAAGGAATTCCAGGAACTACTGCTGCAAGAGACAGAGGAAAAGGGTTTAATGAAGTGGCTAAAGGAAACTTAGATGTAGTAGGTAGACAAGCTGCTGACTTTGACAGAACTAAGGGACTTAATGTAATGGAAAATATGATCCAGGCTCAGCCAAAAATAGACGGTGTATTTGCTCATAATGATGAGATGGCTTTAGGAGCATTAAGAGCTATTGGAAACAATAAAGATATCTTAGTAGTAGGATTCGACGCTACTGCTGATGCTGTAAAATCAGTTGAAAAAGGTGAGATGGCAGCAACTGTAGCCCAACAGCCTAAATTGATTGGATCTCAAGGGGTAGAAACAGCAAATAGGATAATAAAGGGAGAAAAAACTCCTAAATTTATCCCGGTAGAGTTAAAGTTGATCACAAAATAATAAGGTTAGTAATGGATGGGAGGGAAGAGATTTCTTCCCATTTAGTCTATTAAAAGAGGTAAATCTCATGTCACTTGGAGCAATATAGACATGTGGAATAAAATTTGTCTATTTTAAATTAGGATATGATCCAGGGATTGCGGAGCACTTATACAAGCAAAATCATATTATGTAAGAAAAAAGAAAAACTCATTTAATTTTAGGACAAAAGGCATATTTATAACCTATAGAATGTAGTAAAATAACTTATAAGATCGAAGATTTTATTTGGGCATAAATTGCAGGAGATCAATGAAAAAATAAGTATATTTCCTTATGTATAATTTAGGGTTAGGATATTTATGATTTTAAATTTAATTAATCAGCTATTAAATATGTTTGCATAAGCAGACATCTAAGGGGGAATAAAATTGAAAATATTTATCGATACGGCAAATGTGGAAGACATAAAAAAAGCTAATGATATGGGAGTTATTTGTGGGGTAACTACAAATCCATCACTTATTGCAAAGGAAGGAAGAGTATTTAAAGAGGTTGTAACAGAGATAACATCTATTGTAGACGGACCTATAAGCGCAGAAGTAATCTCACTGGAAGCTCCTAAGATGTTAGAAGAAGCAGAGGAGTTAATCAAGATCCATCCAAATATCACAATCAAATTACCTATGACTGTAGAGGGATTAAAAGCTTGTTCTGCACTGTCTAAAAAAGGAATAAAAACTAATGTAACTCTTATTTTTACTCCTAACCAGGCACTATTGGCTGCCAGAGCAGGGGCAACATTTGTATCACCATTCTTAGGAAGATTGGATGATATCGGTGTAGATGGTATTGAATTAATCAGAGAGATTGTACAAATTTTTAGTGTACACAATATAGAATCAGAAATAATTGCTGCAAGTATCAGAAATCCATTACATGCAAAGGAAGCTGCTAAAGCAGGAGCACATATCGGGACTATGCCCCTTGGTGTGATTGAAAAAATGACCCAGCATCCATTAACAGATGCAGGAATAGCTAAATTCTTGGCTGACTGGGAAGGGGTAAAATAAATAAATTAAATTATAGTACGGAAGGCGGAGTCAGTGCTGAATTTTAAGTCGAAAATTCAAGATTCTGAACTCTGTACTATATTTTTTATAACTTGACAATAACTGGTATATTACATATAATGTTGTTAGAAAAAACAAATAATGTACACTAATTTTTATTTAAAAGGAGTTAAAATGGCAGATATCAAGATGTTAACGGAAAAAGCTACACAGATAAGAAAAGATATTGTGACTATGATTTGTAAATCAAAATCAGGACATCCAGGGGGATCTTTATCAGCGGCGGATATAGTGAGTGCACTATACTTCAATGAGATGAACGTTGATCCAAAGAATCCAAAGATGGCAGACAGAGATAGATTCGTTTTATCAAAGGGACATGCAGCACCAGTATTATATGCGGCATTAGCAGAGAAGGGATATTTTGATAGAGAGTTATTAGGAACGCTTAGACAATTTGGATCACCTTTACAGGGGCATCCGGATATGAAAAAATTACCAGGAGTAGATATCTCAACAGGTTCATTAGGACAAGGGTTATCAGTAGCAAATGGTATGGCATTGTCAGCAAAATTAGACAATAAATCATATAGAACATATGCATTATTAGGAGACGGAGAAGTACAAGAAGGTCAAATATGGGAAGCTGCTATGACTGCTGCTCACTATAAACTTGACAATATATGTGCATTCTTAGACTCTAATAACTTACAAATAGATGGAAATGTAGATAAAGTAATGGGTGTTGAGCCATTGGATGAAAAATGGAGAGCATTTGGATGGAATGTAATCGTAATAGATGGTCATAATTTCGAGGAAATATTAGGAGCTTTAGAAGCTGCTAAGGCTCATAAAGGTCAGCCTACAATGGTTATAGCTAAAACTACTAAAGGTAAGGGTATCTCATTTATGGAAAATGTATGTGGATTCCATGGAGTAGCTCCTACACCTGAAGAAACTGATAAAGCATTAGAAGAATTAAGTCACGTAGAATGTTGTACTAACTAATAGGAGGCCGAAAAAATGAGTAAAAAAGCTACAAGACAAGCTTACGGAGAGGCGTTAGCTGAATTAGGAAGAGTAAATAAAGATGTAGTAGTTTTAGAGGCAGACTTATCTAAATCTACAAAAACTGCAATATTTCAAGGAGAATTCCCTGAGAGACATTTTAATGTAGGAATTGCAGAAGCAGACTTAATGGCTACAGCAGCAGGATTTGCAACTACCGGAAAGGTAGCATTCGCTTCTACATTTGCAATGTTCGCAGCAGGAAGAGGATTTGAGCAAATCAGAAATACTATAGCTTATCCAAAATTAAATGTTAAAATAGCACCTACCCATGCAGGAATCTCTGTAGGAGAAGATGGAGGGTCACACCAATCTGTAGAAGATATATCTCTTATGAGATCTATCCCGGGAATGGTAGTATTATGTCCTGCAGATGCAGAAGAAACTAGACAAATGGTATTTGCAGCAGCAGAATACGATGGTCCTGTATACCTTAGATCTGGAAGATTAGATACAGAAGATATCTATAAAGATACTGACTATAAATTTGAGATTGGAATAGCTGATACTTTAAAAGAAGGATCAGATGTTACAATTGCAGCTACAGGAATGTTAGTTCATGAAGCTATGGAAGCAGCAAAGATATTAGAAGCAGAAGGAATCTCAGCTAGAGTGATCAATGTTTCTACAATTAAACCATTAGATGGACCTACTATCTTAAAGGCAGCACAAGAGACAAAGTTTATTGTAACTTGTGAAGAGCATTCAGTAATAGGAGGATTAGGAGGAGCAATCTCTGAATTCTTAGGAGAAACTCACCCTACTCTTATCAAGAAATTAGGAATCTACGATCAATTTGGTCAATCTGGAACAGGTGACCAATTATTGGATGAATATGGATTAAGAGCAAAGGATATAGTAGCAAAAGTAAAAGAAAGTATGTAAGATATAAAAAGCTGTGGAATTTCCCACAGCTTTTTTTTATGTTATAGAAGGGAGCCATAGCTATTTTAAATTTAAAAATTCTTTTGGGTTATTCATAGTAAGGTTTTCTAAAAACTCCTTTTTATGGCGATCACTGATATTGGCTGAATGAACTACCCTTTCAAATTTATTGAAATAATTTTTGTAGTGTGCCTCGTAGCACTGATCGGATAAAACCATGGGGACGTCGGAACCCCATAGGAGTTTATCTTTGAGTCGGAACTCTCCCTCTGTGAATTTTCCTTTATAATCAAATTCAATAACTTTTTTCAGGTTCTTAGAAAAATCATTTAGTTTATCCTTTCCGTAATTATATCCTGATATATCGGAATATGTGTTTGGGTATTTTTGAAGTAATTTAATTATGGTATAGGTCCACGAATTTTCATCTATACCTCCGACCCATATTTTTAGAGGATCAAGCATGTCTTCTACTCCGTCTTCCCCTCCAAAGTGTGCAAAGTTCACGTTTAAATTATGGAGCTCAGGGTTATCGTTGAACAGCTTCAGCCAATTGAGGGGACTTGTATAATTTTTAATATCTTTTTTGGTACTGCTTCCTCCATAACTTCCTTCCTGGCAATGGACGGTAATGGGGATCTCTTCTTTAACACACCATCTGTAAAACTCTAGATATCTTTCCCTATTTTTGGATGGGTAAGGGTTAAATCCCATTGGAGGATATAGTTTAATTCCCAGAATACTTCCATTTTTAATATCTTTTATGGTGGTGTTTTTTTGTGGAGAAAAACCGTAAGTTTTCCACAAATTTTGTATCTGCTTCAACCCATCTGCTAAGATTAATTTTCTTAAGTCAAATCCTATAAACGGGCAGATTTTAATTTTTAATTCTGGTGCTGATTCATTGATGGCATTTAATAACCTTTTGGTTTGTGCTTCTAAATTAGAGAACTTATCCTCCTTTTCTTTTACAGAATCGAAATCTATGATTAAAGGGGTTATTAATATATCGGTATTGTCTCCCGTCAGATCCAAGAGATGTTTTTCAAATTTAAATATACTATCCTTTAAACTTCTTTCAAAAAATTTAATGAAATCTTTCTTTTTTTCAATCTCCTTGATCTTGCTGGTTCCATATAGTGCACCGGCTAAAGGAACAGCGGTTCCCAAAAAAAGCTTGGAAAAAGTATTAAAATTGACCTTCCCCTGGATCGTTTCGTAGAGTGGAATATCAACGATATTAAATATATGGCAATGACTATCGATAAATTCTTTCATGATGACAACCTCCTCAAATAAAAAGTATAATAACGCTTAATTAATTATGCTTTAAAAAGATTAAAAAATCAAAACTAAAAAAAGCTGCGGAATCTTCCACAGCTTTTTGTGTTTATATTATTTTATCTCCTCAAATTCGATAACTTTGTCGAAGTGAGAATTACTGCCTTTTTCCTTTATAATATTTTCGTTGTTTACAGTTGAATAATGTTTTTGCTGGCTGAATTTAGTCATTATCTCAATAAATTCAGGAATATCTTTTTTAGAAGTAGATAAAACTTCAGATTTTTCACGTTCCATATCCTCTAAACTTATATCATAGAGATAGTGGATATATGAAAGGTTCATAAGGGTATCCGGGGTATAGGCCTGATAGTATTTTGCCATACTCTTTAGGACAAAACCGTCAAATTTTTCCTGCTTTATATCCAATTCACTCTGTAAATAATCGGGTATTTCCCTGTAGGTATCGATGGTTTTATCCACTTCCCCGTCTCTGTAAGATGAAGCTACTATATCTCTGTTTAATGTGATATAGAACCAGGCACCGTAGGCACCGTTTTGTACTCTGATCCTGTTGTTTAAATATTCATTGATCATATTGGACATGATCTTATATTTCCCGTTGTACTCATAGCCCATCTCTGTCAGGTTGTTACCCCAAGAGGTAGATCCGTTCTGGGCAGGAACTGTAATAGCTAGATTAGAATTTTCTAATCTTCCATAATTTTCTCTTTCAATAGGTGTATCTTTCATCTTACTCAATAGAGGTGTAATATCTGTTTTGAAGTTTTGATAGTTACCTCTGTTGGCGTAGAAGATGAGTAAGTTATGTTTGTTGAATATTTTTTCCCTGATATTTTTCATGTCTTCCTGTAATTGAGAAAAATTTTCATCATAGTTATCCAAAATCTTATTTAATTTAGTCAGCATAGGTGGGTAGACATAGTAACCTCTCCCGCCGAAGTTAACTTCCTCATCCAGATAGTAGTTATAGTTTGGATTGATCATAGACATAGCCTTGATTACCGACATCCTGTTGATGACGTTGGCATCTGAAGAGCTGGTTAAGATAGAGTCCCGGAGGCCTTCCAACCTTTTTTTGATCTCTAATTTATTATCAAAATTTCCCTCTAGGAATAAATTTTCC
>CAZUGM010000073.1:0-9105 GCA_964619915.1 uncultured Fusobacteriaceae bacterium
TTTCATCCTTGGGAACCTGTCCGCATAGATAAGCTACGTTATTATGAATCACTGCATGACTCATCCTTTTTTTAGTGTTATGTCGTTCAATACTCATGATTATTCTCCTTCTATTTCAATTTTAGTTTTAGGAACTATTTTTTCAGCGGTAATCAGATGATAGAGATAAAGTGCAATACATGACGACCCTATCCCCACTATTGTAAATGGTATCGATGAATTTGTATAAAGATTGTATACAGTGAAACATACCCCTATAACCATAGACAAAATAGCACCTTTATAGTTTAATACCATTCGTTTCTTTAAAATATAACCTAAATAGATCGGTCCTAGCAGAACTACAGCCGACAACCCGTATGATAATATAAGCCATTGAAGAGCCTGTGGATATAAAATTGCAAGAAAAGCCGCTAAATAAGTCACCACAACTGCCGCTATCCTTGTCACCAAAAGTTTATTGGAAAAATTATTTAAAGGCATTACCTTCTTAAAGAAATCTTCCGACACACTTACTACAACTGACTGGATAGATCCATTTACCGTAGATAATATACTCACCATAAGAAATCCGGAAAAAAGTCCCATAAACCATTTAGGAAACTGGGATAGAAGCCACCCTGTAGCCATCTCCCCGTCCATTCCAGGCATAAGACTTCTCACTCCTATTCCCGTTACTACAGACCATATTTCAACTATTATTATTACTACCCCTGTTATAATTAAACTTTTCTTGACACTTTTGGCATCTTTGATAGCACATATCCTTTGGATAGCCATCTGATTTGTAATTCCCCCGGGAATTACAGAGGTAACCCAGAGGAGTATTGTCCCCCATCCTATAAGGGTCATTCCCTTTGGAAATTCAGTCATATCTTTAGGTACTCTGGAGATCATCTCCCCTACACTTCCATTCATATTTATGAGGAAGAATAGTGATACTGTGGTTACTATGAGCATCATACAGCCAAAGAAAAAATCTGTCCATGCTACCGATGAAAGTCCTGCCGGAAGGACAAATACCAGGCAGAGAGTTGCGAATCCTACGATCATATATTTAGGATCTACTCCTATTATCGGTGAAAATAATTTGGAAAAAGCTACCAGCTGCGTACAGAGCCATCCAAAGGGTACTATTATAGCTGCTATGGTAGAAAATAAGGCTAATCCCCTGTTTTTCCCGTAGAGCTTTTCCAAAACATCCGGTATGGTATTAAAATTTTCTTTTCTCAGCCAGTCGGCTATAAAACACAGAACAAAAAATATACATGCCATTATGATCCCATAGGTCAGTACACTCCATCCATGGGTATATCCTATTCCTACATGGGCTACAACAAAACCTCCACCCATTATTGCTGCAAACTGTGTTCCTATCGTTACATATAACGGAAGGGACCTTCCCCCGTTAACCCAAGCCTCTTCACTCCCCTTTGTTTTTCTGCTGATTATATAGGTTATTGAAAACCCTATCCCTATAATGATAACAGAAAAAATTATAACTACTAATGCCGAACTCATAAAATACCTCCTATTTTATTTGGGTAAAAGGCTATCATTATGAGCTCAATATTATTAGTAGGCTTGACGGCCTTTGTTCGTTCTATTTCGAAAACCTGTTTGGATCAAAGCCTGACATATCCACAAATGTTTCTCCATCTATGATAATATCTGCCACGACTTTTCCGGTTACCGGAGCCAGAGCGATTCCATCTCCCTCATGACCTGCTGCCATGAAAAATCCCTCTATACCGGTCCATCCAATGAGAGGAAGGCCGTCTGGAGTAAATGGTCTCAATCCTCCCATAGTTCTGATTATACTCATATCCTTTAACTGCGGAAAATAAGTAACTGCATTCCTGATCACCTCTCCGATCCCTTCATAGGTAACATTTTTATCGTAACCCACAAACTCTCTTGTAGCTCCAAACATTATATTCCCCTTTGGAGACTGACTGAGAGCCAGTCCTATTCCTAGTTTGGCAATCATCTCAGGAGCATCCTTTAAAAGATCCGGGTTATGTTTTGCCATCATATATTTTGCCGAAAGAATAGGCATATCTATAAAATAGTCCACTTCATCGGTTATACAGATCTGACCTCTTCTCGGTTTTATAGGAGCTTCTATTCCCAATTTTTCGCATAACAGAGGAGCCCATACTCCGGCTGCATTAATTATAGTAGGAGCATAAAATTTTCCTTTGGAAGTTTCCACTCCTACTGCTTTTTTCCCCTCTGTAATTATATCCTTTACCTCGGTTCCCAGAACTATCTTCGTTCCGTTGGCCTTAGCTCCCTTTGCAAGAGCTATGTTTAAGGCTATTGGATCGACTTCCCCATCCATGGGACTGTAAGTAGCCCCTATAATCTCCTGGGAGATTCCCGGCTGAAGTCTGTTTACCTCATCCAGGGAGATGATATCCACATCCAATCCTGTTTTCTTCTGTTTTTTTACAAATCCTTTCATTATCTCCATCTCTTTCTCATTTTCAATGAGGATCATACCGCCTTTTTGTCTGAAATGGATAGGTTCTCCTAGTTCTTCCTCTAAAGTTTTGTACATCTTTAAACTTTCAAGAGCCAGAGCCAGATGCACCCCTGGTTTTTTGGACTGCATCAATACCAGCTGGTCACTGGAACCAGATGCACCTCTGGCATGGTCATATTTTTCAAATAGAGTTACTTTTTTCCCTCTTTTGGAGAGGTTGTAGGCTATGGAAGTTCCGATTACTCCTCCCCCTATTACAATTACATCAGTATCATTTATATTTTTATTGTTCATGGGTTCTATTTCACCTCCAAAAATTCTTTTATTTTTGCTACCCTTGCAGGGGGTCTGGATGAACCTGGAGTTATCTTTTCAGGAGATTCTACCTCTGAAAGCATTCTGGCAATAATCTTCCCGCAGCTCCTTCCCTGGCAGAGACCCATCCCTGCATGAGTTCTTATCTTCACCCCGGCTACAGTCGTAGCCCCGTCTTTTATAGCTTTTTTTACATCTTCTACCGTTACTTCCTGACATCTGCATACAAAAACTTTATCATCACACATTCTTTTTACCCCCTATAGATGGTTCTTATTTCCATAAAATGTTCCTTTGGAATTTCTACACTGATAAGAGTTGTTCCATCATTTTTCTTGTCATTTTTTACACTTAATACCTTCCCGTCAGCAATATATTTTCCAAACCTGTCACCACAAGGCACCTGATCTCCTTTTTCAGGGTGGGGAAGATATTCAAAGGGAAATTCCACCATTGATGTTTTTTCACTGTAATTTTTATGGATTTTAAAGATAGCCAGCCCGGGACACTTTGGAATACAGATTCCACACCCTACACATTTTTCTTCGTCTAATTTAGGCAGGTTTGTAATGGAACTTCCTACCTCTATTGCACCAAATGGGCAAGCTGCCTCACAGGGATTACACGGAATCTTCTGAACACACTCTATTGATACAACAGGTCCTTTTTCAAATCTTTCCTCACTTGGGGTTCCAGAACAGCCTTTTATCTCCTTCATAGAAGGAACTCCCGTAATCTTCACTCCTCTATTCATTAGCATCATCCATATATCTACTTATCTGAACTTTTTTAGATTGTTTTCTTTTTTCACCAAATTCTCCATCTCTCAAAGTATTTAATCTATTCCATACCTGGCCTTTCAGCTCTTGGGCTTTCTCTGGAGTGTAAAGTCCCAAAGATTCTGAAGCTGCTATTCCGGCCAGACGCCCCTCTTCCATGGCAGAGCTGGCTTCTTCTACTCCCGAAATATCTCCTGACACATATATTCCCGGAATTGTAGACTCCATATTTTCATTGTGCTTCGGCACATGTCCTCCAAAAGTCGGAATAAATGTAAAATCACACCCAATAGTCCAGGCTATTTCAGACATAGGGCTGAGTCCTACAGCAATACAGATAGTATCTACATCCAAAATTTTCTCCGTCCCCTCTATCATTTGAAATCTATCATCCAGCTCACATATCTCTACCTTACTTACTTCACCATCTCCCATGGCTCTTTTTACAGTATGGGAAGTATAGATAGGGACTCCTCCACGGCTTATCTTAGAAGCATGAACTCCATATCCACTAACATTTGGAGCAGCTTCTACCAGCCCGACCACATCTGCACCGGCCTGCATCAGCTGATAGGAAACAATTAATCCTACATTTCCCGATCCTACCATGAGAACTTTTTTCCCCGGTAAAACCCTGTTAACATTTATCATGGTCTGAGCTGCACCTGCTCCCATTACACCTGGAAGATCTGATCCCGGAAAAGCAAGGGTATTTTCTGTAGCTCCTGTAGCAAGGATTATTTTATCTCCCTTTATCTGATGCTGCTTACCGTCTTTTGAATAGACAACTTTTTTTCCCTCAAATATACCGTAAACAGGAGCATCCAGAATAACCTCTACTCCCAATTCCTTGGTTTCTTCCAAAAGTTTAGTTCCTATCTCATACCCTCTGGTTCCTGCCAGATGTTCCCTTGAACCGAAGAACTTATGGATCTGTTTAAAAAGCTGCCCTCCGGGTTTTTTATTCTCATCTAAAACAGTAACTTTACCTCCGGATTTTGCAATTTCTATCCCTGCAGCAAGACCTGCAGGTCCGCCTCCTACAATTACAACCTGAGTTTCTTTCATTACTCCTCCCCCTTTCCATATCCAATCTGTGTCTCTACACTCATTCCTTCCTCTACAGGAGTTACACAAGTTCTGACATTGGGTTTCCCATTTACTACCATGACACAGTCTGTACATCTCCCTATCCCGCAATAAACTCCTCTATCCCTCTTGTATTTAGGAGTTTTTCTAAATTTTCTTATTCCTGCACTCATAAGAGTTGCCGCTATCGTCTCACCTGCCAAAGCATTTAAAGGTTTCCCGTTGTAATAAATAGTGACATATTCCTTCCTTTCTTCCTCACCTAGTATAGGATGATTAACTACCCTCATTTTATAACCTCCTTTTTTTATCTATCTAATAAAATGATTACATGACAAGTATATGGCTGAGATTATCCATGAAAGCAATGAAAAAATAATATTTATTTTTATTTTAAAAAAAATGCTTTTTTATTAGTTTTTTTGATCCCTTTATTTTCGTGGCATCCAGCTGAAGTGTTTAAAAACTACAGTTTTTGTTCTGCAGATTTAAAACACCCCTCATAGATGAGTAGCCAAATTTTGTTTTTGGATGAAAGGGCAGTATAATTAAAATAGGATCAAATAAATCGAGGTGAATAAAAGTGAACAATGATGAAATAAACTATGATTACTCTATATTGAAACTCCTTGAAAAACATGAAAAACCTACAGGGGCTTCCTCAATAAAGAGAGAACTTAAAAACTTAAAGATAAACATAAGTGAGGCAACTATAGGAAGGGTTCTTTTCAACCTGGATAATATGGGCTACACTCTAAAAGACGGTTATAGGGGTAGGGTTATAACCGACAAAGGGAAACTTTATTTAAACAATATCCAGAGAAAAAAAGACAGAATCAAAAAAGGGAAATTATTTTTAAATGTTCTGGACATCCAGGAGATAGATATACTTTTAGAAGCCTTGGAAGCCAGGAAGGTCATTGAGAGCCAGATGGCTAAATTTGCCGCTACCAAGTCCAATATTCAGACAGAAAAAGATTTTAAAATAATTATAGAAAGTCATGAAAGAGTCATAAAAAATCTTTCTGAATATGAATACAATGTCCCCTTCCATAAGTATGTAGCCACCCTTGCAGGAAATAAAATATTGGAGCTCATGCTCCAGATGGTTATGGATGATACCAGATTTACTCCGGCCCTGAAAAAAATAGAAAAAAGCCTGGGAACGAAAACTATCGAGGAACATAAGGTCATAGCTGAGGCTATAATAAAAAAAGATCCCGAAGGTGCAGAAAGAGCCATGGCCGAGCATATAGAAGCTCTTATCAAAAAAGTCGAAAAAATTAAGGAAACAAAATATATTTAAGTTTGAATAAGAAAACAATTTAATACCCTTATATAGATACTAAAAAAACCTCCTAAAAACTAGGAGGTTTTTTATTTACATTTTTTCTATCTTTTTACTATTCCATCTATCTCCAGTGCCACCTTTAATACTTCTTCTAAATCTTCCAGTTTCAACATATTCGGGCCGTCACAAGGAGCACAGTCCGGGTCTTCATGTACCTCTGCAAATATTCCATCCACTCCTACAGCCAGAGCAGCTCTCATAAGAGGAAATACATATTCACGGTTTCCACCGGTACACGTTCCCTGTCCCCCTGGAATTTGTACTGAATGTGTAGCATCAAATATTACAGGATATCCGAATTCTCTCATCTCCAAAAATGATCTCATGTCTACTACAAAGTTGTTGTATCCAAAGGTTGCTCCCCTTTCACACAACATAAAGTTTTCACTTCCAGCTTCCTGCATCTTGTTCACCACATTTTTCATATCCCAAGGAGCTAAAAATTGACCTTTTTTAACATTTACAGGTAACCCTGTTTTAGCTGCTGCTACCAGCAGATCTGTCTGTCTGCATAAAAACGCAGGGATCTGTATCATATCTACAACTTCTGCTACCCTTTCACACTGCCAAGGCTCGTGTACATCTGTAATCACAGGTATATCATAGGTATCCTTTACTTTTTTCAGAATTCTTAATCCCTCATCTATCCCCACTCCTCTAAATCCGTGGATCGATGATCTGTTAGCTTTATCAAAAGATGATTTAAAGACATAATTTATTTCTAACCTGTCACATATCTCTTTGATCTTCCCGGCTACTCTGATACTCATCTCCTCAGATTCAATTGCACAAGGCCCTGCTAAAAGTGTAAATTTACCTTTATTTCCACCTATCTCAAATCTGTCTGCTATCCTTACTGATTTTACCTCTTTCATCAACATATTTATTCCTCCCTATATCCTCTGAACACGTCTTTCCTATCCCCCCTCTAACCCATTCCTTTTTAGAGTTTGCCCTTTACAAAAGGGTAAACTAACGCTATTTTTAGCTTTGTTGCTCTTTTTTAAAGAGTAACATAGAAAGAAAAGTTAAAAAATAAACGGCAATAAGGAAAGAGTTAGTTCTTTATTTTATAAAATATTGTTCCAATATATTCCCATACAGCAGCCCTGATGTCCGCAAAATTATCGGCATTGGGAAAATAACTCTCCATCCCGTAACTTTTTTTATATCTGGACAAATACCCTGTAGGAGCTGGTACTACCTCTGCACCATATTTTTCAAAGATATATTTTGATCTTTTCATATGGGTTGCAGAAGTTATAAGGGCTGCTTTTTTATACCCCTTTTTTATCATTATACCTTTTGTCAATTCTGCATTTTCCTCAGTGGTTCTGCTTTTACCTTCAATTATTATATCACTATCGGGCACTCCCAAATCCACCATCAATGCCTTATATATACTCCCCTCTGATTTTTCTCCATTATACACTATTCCACCTGTAACTATTATCTTTTTAGGAGATTCTTTATACAGGCGTACCCCCTCTATTACCCGGAATAATGCTACTTTACCTGGGCTGCCGGTGGAAGAAGACAAACTTTTAGGAGAGTTGTCATAGATCCCACCTCCCAAAACTACATAACAGTCTACTTCCTCCAGCTGATCTCTGGCTATGGGAAGATAGCTTTTTTCCAAGGGCTTTACTACCATATCCTTTACCGGTTCTATAGACAGTAAATAGGTGGCAATTATTGTCATCAATAGCAGAATCTTTGCCTTCGCTGCAGATCTTTTAGAAAAACTCATCATAAAGATCATTATTAGAAGAATTATAAATATCCCGGGAGATATCAATATATTGGCTATAAATTTTTGTAATAAAAACATCTTCCCCCCTTATCACCTATAGCGAAACTTACTCATTACGGGCAATTCATGAATTGCCCCTTTATAAATTCCAATTTTATTTTTCATTAACAACTTTTTTTGACACAGAGACTCACAGAGTCATAGGAATAGGTTCCCAGAGTTTTTATTATTTTCTCTGTGTAACTTTTTCCCCCTCTGTATTGTTCTGTGACTAATTCTTTCTTAGTCTTTCTTCAATATATTTCCCTGCTATCTCCCTGTCATCAAAATGAATCTTTTCTCTGCCTATTATCTGATAATCTTCATGTCCCTTACCTGCTATCAGGATGATATCATCTTTATCCGCCATAGATACGGCATCTGCTATAGCCCTTTCCCTGTCTGCAATCCTTACATAATCTTTATTTTCTTTAAACCCTTTTTCCACATCATTTAAAATCAATTCCGGATCTTCAGTTCTCGGGTTATCCGATGTTAATACCACAAAATCACTGAGTAATTCTGCTGTCCCTGCCATCTTAGGTCTCTTGGTAGTATCCCTGTCTCCTCCACATCCAAATACAGTTATGATCCGTCCTCTCTTTATCTCATTTAGAGCAGTCAAAATATTTTTCAGTGCATCCTCAGTATGGGCATAGTCCACAACGACCATGAAATCTTGTCCCCTGTCTACAGTTTCAAATCTTCCCGGGACTCCCTTTAATCCCTTCAACCTTTTAAGGATAGTTTCAATATCCAGCCCTAACTGGATACCTCCTCCAATAGCTCCCAGGATATTCATAAGATTAAATCTTCCTAAAAGGCCACTCTTTAACCTGTAGCTTTTCCCATTATAGGTTATTTCGATCTCCTGCTCTATATTGTCTACACTTATTATCTTTCCTCTTAAATTACCGATCTCTTCCCCGTAACCTATACCGTCAAATTCATCGTATAATCTCTTCCCGTGGGCATCCTCTGCATTGTATACCCCACATTTTTTGTCTTTTAGTTTAGTGAATAATTTTCTCTTGGCCAGATAATAATTTTCAATTGTTTTATGGTAGTCCATGTGTTCCGGGGTAAGATTGGTAAATATCCCGGCATCAAAATCCAGCATCTCTACACGACCCATCTCAAGAGCATGGGAACTTACCTCCATTACTAGATATTCTATATTTTTTTCTACCGCTTTCTTGCACATCTTTACCAGATCCATGGATTCCGGAGTTGTATTGGGAGCCGGTATGATCTCCTCCCCGATCTTATATTCCACGGTCCCTATCCTCAT
>CAZUGM010000074.1:0-8928 GCA_964619915.1 uncultured Fusobacteriaceae bacterium
ATCTCCTGGAGAGTCTTATCGGAAAATATAGTATACGGAGGTTTTCCTTCATCCTTTGCAATATCAGCCCGAAGTTTACGAAGAAGATCAAAGCTTCCCTCCCACTCATAGGTAGTTTTCCTCTGAATTTTTGTGACCTTTCTTGTGAATTTTTCTTTACTCTTTATAAATTCAAAGGCTTTTTTAGTCAGTTTCAGAGTCGGAAACTCTGTTTTAGTAACATCTAAATATTCATCTCCTACAAGGAGATCGACCAGAGCTCGGATATCTTTCTGGGAATAATCCGAGAGAAGTCCATAGGTGGAAGCTTTGTCTAAATTCCAATTGAGGATACTCTTATTTTTAGATCCCCCCAGGACTCCTACAATCATATTTATTCCAAACCTTTGCTCTGTACGGTAGACACAGGAAAGTATTTTTTGAACCTCAATTGTGATATCTTCTACCTCACCGTCATCTAAACAGTTACTGCAATTGTTGCAGTTTTCTATCCTGTCATCTCCGAAATATTCCAGGATATATGATCTGACACATTTAGAGGTATGACAATAGTTCACCATTGAACTCAATTTTTCACGTTTGATATTCATAATCTCTTCAGAGGATTCAAACTGATTATTGTTTATGAAAAAAGTCTGGGTCTGTATATCTTTGGGGTTAAATATCAATATACAGTGAGACTCCAACCCATCTCTACCGGCTCTTCCTGCTTCCTGATAGTAACTTTCCAGGTCCTTTGGGAGGTTGCTGTGGATAACAAAACGAACATTGGATTTATCTATTCCCATTCCAAAGGCATTGGTGGCTACCATGAGGGTTAATCTGTCATTTATAAAATCATCCTGGTTTTGTTGTCTCTCGTTATCGGAGAGTCCGGCGTGATATTTTCCCACCTTGTATCCACGTTCAGATAGTTCAGAATAGATGGAATCAACTTCCTTCCTCGTAGAGGCATAGATAATTCCACCCTCATCCCTGTGTTCCTTGAGATATTTTTTTATATAGGACAGGCTGTTAACCCCTTTTACAGTGGTAAACTTCAGATTTTTTCTGTCGAACCCATTTATGAATACATTGGGTTTGAACCTCAGATTTTTTATGATATCTTCCCTAACTTTAGGAGTAGCAGTAGCGGTAAATGCTGTAATTACAGGGTCACTGGGGAGCTGTTTTATAAAATCAGGAACATTGAGGTATGATCTTCTAAAATCGTGTCCCCACTGGGAGATACAATGTGCCTCATCTATGGCTATTTGGGATATTTTCTCCATTCTAATCCTGTCTACGAAATCTGAATTTTCAAATCTTTCAGGAGTAACATAGATAATCTTATAAGTTCCACTTGCGATCTCCATGTAGATGGTATGCATCTCTTTGGGAGTAAGGGTACTGTTGATATAGACAGAAGAAACTCCCAATGTATTCAGTGCATCTACCTGATCCTGCATAAGGGAGATAAGAGGAGATACCACAAGGGTTATCCCCTCAAATATCAGAGCAGGAATCTGATAACAGATAGACTTACCTCCTCCTGTAGGCATAATTCCCAGGGTGTCCCGGCCATCCAGGATATTTTTAATTATGGGTTCCTGTCCCTCTTTAAAGGTGGTATACCCAAAATATTTTTTTAAAATTTCATAAGCTTTCTCCACTATTATCTCTCCTTTTCTCTGTGTGCTCAGTGTCCAAAATTGTATTATCAGTTATGATTAATTGGATGCAACGTCACGTTGCTTTTCCACTAATTCTTTTGCCACTAACTCCAGCATAAATAATTCTCTGTCTATATAAAGACCGATATTTTCAGGCTGATTTTTGATAACTTCCTTATTGTGGGCAATAGCCTCATAGATATTTACCCATCTGGCATCCATTCCGTTGTTTATCTCGTATTCTTCTAAATTAGTCTCTCCTAATTCCTTATGAATATCACAGATGAAAAAATACGAGATCATATTGATATAGTCGTAGTCTTTTTTGTAAATAGGTTTTATCTCATCATAGACCCCATATTCACCTAATATCTCTATGTTTTTAGCTCCTGTCTCCTCATTTATCTCTCTTTTTACACCCTCAATCAGATCTTCGCCTTCGTCGACTCCTCCACCTGGGAAGCTGTAGTCGTCATACCTTTTTGTATATAGCAGTAAGATATTTTCACCGTCTAATATAATTCCTCTGGCAGCAACTCTTTTATATGTTTTTTTGTCTTCTAAATTTATATTTTCCGAAATAAATTTTCTGAGTATTCTCATTTTTTACCTCCAATAATAGTTTTTATAATATATATATTATATCACACTCACAGAATAATTCTTTGATTCTCATTTTATTTATAGAGAGGAAAAAACTAAAAAAAATTGGAAAAGAATAAACAACCTGAGTTGTTGCTTGTAAAAAATACCTAAGGATTCCATCCTTAACTGGGTTCATTTCTCGTCTTAACACGAGAAACAGAACCAAAGAGAGTCAAGAAGTTTATAATTGTCTTTGTTGAGTAAGTCAATGAATCCCCATTTCTTAGTGGGACGCCTGACGGGCATGGGGGGCAGGACGAAACTCGCTAAATATTTATTGTGAAGTCGGACGACTATAAACTTCAGAGTTAAAAACAATAAGACATTTAAAAAATTATTTTTTCTTATTCTGTACTAATTTATATATTTTGAATTTCTAGTTCCTCCGCTACAAGTTCTAAGATAAATAACTCTCTCTCGAGATATCTGCTCATATATACTGGTCTTTCTTTCAGGACTTTTCTATTGTGTGCTATGGCATCATGGATATTTACCCATAGAGCTTTAATCCCCATCTCCTCCTCATAATCTTCTAATTGAGGTTTTCCTAAATCAAAATCAGCACTGCATATAAAAAAATAAGAGGACATATAGATATAATCGATCTCCTTCCTCTTTAAAGGCGGGATAATTTCATTATAGATTCCATAATCAGAAATTATCTTAATATTACTCGCACCTGTCTCCTCTTTTATCTCCCGGATTAAACCTTCCCTGGGAGTTTCATCTTTTTCCAGACCTCCCCCGGGACAGCTGTAATCATCGTGCTGATCTATGTATAAAAGTAAAATTTTATCATTCTTTAAAATAATCCCCCGAGAAGAAGGCCTTTCGTAGACTTTTTTATCTTTAAGAATTGTACAGTCAATATCCCTCAATAGTTTCATATAATCCCCCTCTAAATTTACTTATTATAATAACTTTCTCTATTCTTGATTGTACCATAAAAACTAAAAAAACCAGCCTGTTTAAAGGCTGGTTTTTAAAAATCATCTATACTTATTAGTAGTACAGATCTCTCTTACTATTTTTTATCTCCTCTAATTTTACCTTTAGAGAAGCTTTAGTTTCTTCAGTTAATCTGGATGTACCCACACTGGAATTGATTAAGTCATATCCCACTTTCTTGGTTTCTTCACTGGCATAATCTTCAAGATATTCAGCTAAAGTCAGGATAGCATTGGGAGTACAGAAATTATGGATAAATCCAGGTTTTGAAAATTCCATAAAGTGTTCCCCGGTACGGCCCAGTCTGTAACAGGCTGTACAGAATGAAGGAGTAAATCCGTTTTCCATAAGTTCCCTTAAGATATCATCCAGATCTCTGGAATCGCCTATTTTAAACTGTTCCTTATCTAAATCCTGCTGAGATTTATTTTTTTTATGAGAATATCCCTGTAATTCGATCTGGGTACCGGCATCGATCTGAGATACTCCAAGTTCCATACATTCACGTCTCAATTCAGCGTTTTCACGGGCTGTAAGGATAAGTCCTGTATAGGGAACTGCCAGTCTCAGGATAGCGATAATTCTCTTTAATTCCATATCGTTGATCAGATATTTATCATCATGGTTGACTCCGGAAGCTTCATTTAACCTTGGAAATGATATTGTATGGGGGCCGACACCAAAATTATCTTCTAAATGTTCCACATGCTGCATCAATCCTAAAACTTCGAATTTCCACTTATAGATACCAAATAATGCTCCAATACCTACATCGTCTATTCCTGCTTTCATGGCACGGGACAGACCGAATAATCTCCACTTAAAGTTAGATTTCTCTCCCTTTGGGTGAACCATTGCATAAGACGGCTCATGGTATGTTTCCTGGAATATCTGATATGTTCCAATCTCTGATTCCTTTATAATTTTAAAATCCTCGATAGTTTGAGGAGCTGCGTTTATATTGACACGTCTGATCTCTCCATTACCTTTTTTTACAGAATAAGTTTTGTTTACAGTATCTCTGATATATTCAGGAGAATAGTCAGGGTGAGTACCATATACCTGGATAATTCTCTTGTGTCCTTCATCTACAAGGGCTTCTATCTCTTGTCCCAATTCATCCAGAGATAATGTTTTTCTGTTCATCTGCTGGTTATGAACATTGAATCCGCAGTATGTACAAGAGTTAGTACATTTGTTTCCCAGATACAGGGGAGCAAATAAAACCACTCTGTTTCCATAGACATCTTCTTTGATATGTTTTGCCAGTGCAAACATCTCATCGATCTTATCCTGATCTTCGGTATTTAAAAGAACAGCTGTTTCTTCCAAGCTGAGTCTTTCACCTTTTTTTGCCTTTTCCATAACCCTGTAAAAATCTTCATCTGTAGGGTTAGTTAATAATAGAGATTCGATTAAATCAGAATTGATAAAACTCTCCTCTTTAACCTCTTCTTTCCATGCTAAGTTATTCATCTTATACCTCCCAAATTTAATAATTTGAAGATTGATATAAAAATCACATATTCTGAAAGAAAAAAATGACTTTCAATCATCTCCCTTTTACTCAGAAATTTAATAAATCTCCTTGTAATTAGGATAAATTAGGTTATTTCTTGGTAGCAGTCTTTACAGACACACCATTAAGATTACCCATTTTACCTGATAGTGACCCTATTTTATCATTATCTGTTTCTAAAATCAACACAATAACAGAAATCCCTGCTTCCCTGTAGGGGATTCCCATTCTAGAGATTATAATGTCTGAAAAATCCATTAATATCTTATTTATACTGGCTATACTATCTCTATTTTCAACAAATATGGACATGGTAGCTATTCTTTTATTCATAATTCACTCCTTTATGGCACTCAGCCAAATTATTATTTAAATTATATCATATATTTTGATGATTTATAGAGAAAATGGCGGGTAAAAGATGAAGAATATTACAGGTAAAAGCAAAAAAATGATCTCAGATAATTTTTGATAATACTTATAATAAGTAGCTACCCGCTATTTAACAGCATCTATTTTATCATTCTTTTTAATTTATGATAAAGGAAAGGAAGAAGAGCGAATGTATAAGCAATATAGGGAGGGGTGACATTATGCTAATCTTAAATATAATCATCCAGGTAGTGGGGGGACTGGGAATGTTTCTCTATGGTATGAAGATGATGTCTGACTCCATTCAGGAGTTAGCCGGACATAAATTGCGGGAAATGATTTCACGTATGACTTCTAATATTTTTCGTGGAATACTGACAGGAGCCTTAATGACTGTGGTAGTTCAGTCTAGTTCTGTAACTACTGTTATGGTTGTAGGATTTTTAAATGCAGCCCTTATGACTCTCCGGCAGGCAGTAGGAGTAATACTTGGGGCAGGGATAGGGACTACTTTAACAGGATGGATATTGGCTCTTGAGGTAGACAAATACGGGCTGTTAATAATCGGGATAGGGACCCTTACCTTTTTATTTGTTCAATCTGTAAAGATAAAAAAGAGGGCTTTGACAGCAGTAGGTGTTGGAATGATCTTCTTTGGATTGTATATTATGAAGTCAGGAGTTACACCTGTAAAGGATATGCCTCAGTTTATATCTTTTTTCTATTTATTTTCAGCGGAAACATATCGTGGAATCATTTTTTCTGCTCTTATGGGAGCATTAGTTACCTCCATACTTCAGTCTTCTGCAGCAACAATTGGAATAACTATGGCTCTTGCGACTCAGGAAGTGATAACTCCGGAAACGGCAGTAGCCTTGGTTTTAGGACAAAATATAGGAACAACTATAACAGCATATTTGGCTTCTCTGGGAGCAAAACTTTATGCGAGAAGAGCTGCTTATGCCCATATAATAATAAAGATAATAGGAGTAGTTATTATTATTCCGTTATTTTATATATATACGTCGATTATAGGAGAGATTGTTGACCCTAAAGAGAACGTATCAAAATACATTGCTCTTTCCCACACTGTTTTTAACATAGGACTGGTTTTTATCTTTGTACCATTTATTAATCTTTTTTTAAAATTGGTGGGAAAAATTGGAAGGGAAAAAAAAGAGGTGGAAAGAGAATACTCTTTAGAAAAACTTTATAATTTTCCAGGAATAATTCTGGAAAAAGAAAAAATGGAAATTATTCAGATGTTAAAACGTTTTAAAGATGACATGGCGCTTTTTTTTCTAATACTCACCGATAAAGAGGAAGGGAAAAAGATAAAAAGATTATTTGATGGAGAGGAGTATCAAGACAGAAAGCAGGAGAGTATAAGAAAAGAGTTGACTGAACTTTTGAATGCCACAAGTTCCCACCAGATACTCAATGAATCCAGGATGATCTTGGGAGTATCCGATGAATTAGAGTCTATGGGAGATTATGGGGCTAGTCTAGCAAAAATATATATTAAAATGAAAAATACCGAAACAAAACTTTCTTTAGAAAGTTTACGAAAGATAAAGAACTGTCATATGGATGTGATGAATTCCCTTGAAATTGTAAGTAGATTGATTGAAAATTCCAATGTCTATGAACTTCAAAGACTTAAAGAGAGGTGTGACAATACTTCAGCATCTCTTTCAGATGTAAATCCATTAAAAAAAGAAGGCTATTCAAATCATCTTCGTATGGAGATCCTGGCAAAATACAGAAGGATAAATAGACATATCTCCTACATTGTTGAAAAAATCTTGGAAAAATTGAAATTTGAGGGGGTAAAAAAATAAAAATTTAGAAGGTATATATAATATAGATTGTGAAAAATTTTAAGACTTATTTTAAATAGTATAGAGTTGACTTCCAGGAAAAGTAAAAGTACCCTAATATAGGAAGATTATATACTGAAAAATATGAGGAGGAATCATGAGGGTATGTATTTTATTTGGAAGTTTGAGAAACAGCAGTAATACTGCGTTGCTATTGGAACCTTTTGTGGATGAATTAAAGGAGCTGGGGGCAGATATTGATTATATAACACTTAGAGATAAGCAGATAGAGCCTTGTACAGCATGCTGGACATGTCAAAATATTTTTGAAAAACCGGGTTGTCCAAAGGAGGATTACATGAATATAATATATGAAGCGGTTTTAAATTCCGACTGTATTATATTTGCAACACCGATCTATTCATGGTATTGTACACCGCCTATGAAGGCAGTTATGGACAGGCTGGTTTATGGCATGAATAAATACTATGGAGATTCCAAAGGTCCCTGCCTTTGGGAAGGGAAAAAATGTGCATTGGTTACCACATGCGGCTATGAGATTGAAGATGGGGCCGGAGTTTTGGAGGAGGGGCTGAGGAGGTATTCAAAACATTCAAACTTAGAATATATAGGGAAATTAGCTGTTCGGGATATCGACAGTAAGAAATATTTTCAAAGTAAATCTACAGTGAAAGCTGCAAGGAAATTTGCCAGTAAAGTTTTTAAATCACTTTAATCAATAGTTTTATATATCGTTTAATCTTAATAAGGTAAGGTTACTAAAATTGGGAAACCTTCTCTAAAGACTGATATTAATAATGAAATTATAGTAATAACCCCCTCAGAAATTTCTGAGGGGGTTTATTAATTTTTATAGGTTGATCTCTTTATTGATAACAATTTTCTTTCCTGCTTTTCTCCATTCAGCAAATTCAGCTACAGCTGTGAATAATGCGTCTGTTGAAGAGTTAAGACCAGTTTCTACTGAATCCTGGATTACTCCGATTACGAATCCTACTCCAACTACCTGCATTGCCACTTCATTTGGGATACCAAATAAACTACAAGCTAATGGGATAAGAAGTAATGATCCACCTGCTACACCAGATGCTCCACAAGCACTGACAGCTGATAAGATACTTAAGATAAGAGCAGTTCCGAAGTCTACATTGATACCTAATGTATGTACTGCAGCAAGAGTTAATACAGATATTGTGATAGCTGCTCCTGCCATGTTTATTGTAGCTCCTAAAGGAATAGATACTGAATACATGTCCTTGTCTAATCCTAATTCCTCACATAGTTCCATATTTACCGGGATGTTGGCAGCCGAACTTCTAGTGAAGAAAGCTGTAAGTCCACTCTGTTTTAGACATCTGAATACCAAAGGATAAGGATTTTGTCTCATCATAACAAATGCGATAATCGGGTTAACTACAAGTGCCATAAATGCCATAGATCCTAATAATAATCCTAATAATTTACCGTAAGCTAATAGTGAACCTAATCCACTAGTTGCGATTGAGTTGAATACCAATCCCATGATACCAAATGGTGCTAAGTGAATAACCCATCTAACAACTTGAGATAATGCATCTGAGAAGTTTGTGATCATTGTTTTAGTTCCTGCTGGTGCATGCTTTAATGCCACTCCTAATAATAATGCCCAAACTAAGATTCCGATATAGTTAGCATTTGATAATGCGTTGATCGGGTTGTCTACAACGTTCATTAATAATGTTTTCAATACTTCACTTACACCACTTGGAGGAGATACATTTTCTACTCCCTTTCCTAGAGCGATAGTTACCGGGAATAAGAAACTTCCTACTACTGCAACTACACCGGCTAAGAATGTTCCGATAAGGTAAAGACTGATAACTGATTTCATATTTGTTTTTTGACCAGGTTTATGCTGTGATACTGCTGACATTACTAAGAAAAATACTAGGATAGGTGCTACTGCTTTTAA
>CAZUGM010000075.1:0-8898 GCA_964619915.1 uncultured Fusobacteriaceae bacterium
GGTTTTACTTATGAATATGGATATTAAAAAAGCAGCAATAACTTCAATATTGATAATTTTATTGTCTCAGTTTACAAAATTAACTTTGTTATTTATAGAAACCAGGTTTATAGGGCATGATCTTTCAATGCTTTATGTGATGATTCCCGGTGGAATTTTAGGAGGGTTTGTAGGAGTTCACTTCAATCATAAATTGACCCATGAAACGATCCATAGAATATTCAATGTTGCCATCATAGCCCTGGTGATTTTAAATATTTATAATGTGATAAGCAGTTTAGTATAGAAAAAAGAGCGGAAAAAATCCGCTCTTTTTTTATACAAATAGTATTATAAAAACCTAGGTGGAGTTCCTTCGAAATTCTTATCCAAGATAGAATAAAAACTTTTATCAACATACATATACAAAGATTTAATTATATAATTCATTGTTGTTTGTTTAATATCCTTGACAGAAGAATTCAAGTCTTTATTCATCACTCGTGACAGGATTCCTTTATAAATGAGAATATGAATCTCATTTATTTCATCTAAATCTTCAATTAAAATTGAACCTTCTTCTACACAGGGTTTTAATAAGGTTATACCTCGATTATACATATTTTGATGACGGAGCATATCCTGTAGATATTTAGATTCATTTGGCAACTCTTCTGGGTATATACCATAGTATTCTTCAATTTTATTTTTAAGGGAACTGTTAAGTTTAGAATAAAAAATTCTATAATAAATTTCTGGCCTTTCAAATGAATAATGACAGAAACAATCCCAAATTTTTATGTATCTTTCTATATATGAGTTACATTCTTTTATGTTGTTTTGCAGTGTTGTAGTATAATCTTTGATAAAACTGATGGATGCTAAAAAAATAATGTGATCTAAATTTTCAAAATAATTATATAGAGTAGATGCATCATATCCTGCCATTTGAGAAACTTTTCGAGCTGTAATGGCATCAATACCCTCATTTTCGATAATTTTTCTAGCAGCATTAATAAAATATGATTTTCTAATATTTCTTCGAGTTGTAACTTTCATAAAATAAATTCACTTCCTTTTGATAATTAATTTTAGCACAAATATGACTAAAACTCAATAAGAGGAGCAATTTAGGAAATTAAAAAAAAATACAAACACGTTTGCATTATAAACTTGTTTGTGGTAATATCAGCGTAAGGAACAAGAAACTGACAGAAAAAATCGGCTGACTTTTTTAAAATTAATTTTATGTAGAGCAATCGAAACTAAGATGGAGGTATGTGTATTATGAAATTAGAAATTGGAAATTTTCATGTGAAAGATGTTATATTTGATAATAAAACTTCATATGAAAATGGCGTATTAACTATCAACAAGAATGAAGTGATTAAATATTTAAAAGAGGATGACAGATTAACTGATATTGACATCTTTATCGCAAAACCTGGAGAATCTAAAAGAATAGTTCCTGTTAAAGCTGCTGTTGAACCAAGATGTAAAATTTCTGGTGGCAAAGCATATCCAGGAGTTACAAATGATTTGGTAGGTGTAGGTGAAGGTATAACACATGCACTTAAAGGTATTTCAGTTCTTTCAGTGGGAAAATACTGGGGTGGTTTTCAAGATGGACTACTTGATATGAGTGGGGTAGGAGCAAAATATTCTTATTTTTCAGAATTAATTAATATATGCATAGTCGGAGATACAAATGAGGAATTTGAAAAAGAGGAGCAGCAAAAGAAAAATGAAGCATTGAGATGGGCAGGGATGAGACTAGGGGAATACCTGGGTGAAGTTGTTAAAAACTTAGAACCTGAAGAGGTAGAGATTTATGAACTAGATTCTATTTTAAAAAGAAGTTCTGAGGCAATCCAGCTGCCAAGTATTGTATATGTAATGCAGTTAGATTCACAGATGAAACAGCTTGGATATAACAGTTTGGTCTATGGCTGGGATGTTAATAGAATGCTTCCTACATTACTTCATCCAAATGAGGTGTTAGACGGTGCAGTTGTTGCAGGTAGTTTTACACCAAGTTCATCAATTTTTTCAACATATGACCTTGTGAATAATCCAACAATAAAACGTCTTTATAAAGAACATGGGAAAACATTGAATTTTGCTGGAGTAATTATTTCAAATAACAGTGCTGAACTTGAAGAAAAAAAGAGAACAACATTATTTGTTAGCAGATTAGCAAAGATGATAGGTGTTGATGCTGCAATAGTTGTGGAACAAGCATATGGAAATCCGGATGCCGACTTTATTGGTTGTATAGTTGCCCTTGAAGATTTAGGTATAAAAACAGTTGGGGTAACAACAGAGTGTACAGGTAGAGATGGCGCATCGCAGCCACTTGTTGTTTTAGATGAAAAAGCTGATGCAATAGTTTCAACAGGGAATGTATCGGAATTAATAGAGTTACCACCTATGGAAACTGTGATTGGAAACTTAGAATCCCTTGGTAGAGATGGATTTGCAGGTGGCTGGAATGATGATGATATTTTAGGACCATCAGTAAGAGAGGATGGGTCTATAATTATGGAAAATAATTCAATCTTTATAGGTGATGCTACTTGTGGATTGTCTGTAAAAACAGTCAAAGAATTCTAAATTTAATGAAGGAGGGTAGCATATGAAAAAATTAAAGGGAGTTGTTTATCTTAATCAATTTTTCGGACAAATTGGAGGAGAAGATAAAGCTGATTTTGAACCAAAATTAATAGAGGGTTGTGTTGGACCTGCAATGGAATACAACAAACAATTAGGAGAAGGTACAGAGATAACACATACAGTGATATGTGGGGATAACTTTATGGGTTCAAATACCGATGAAGGGATTAAAAGAATTTTAGGATATTTAGAAAATATAGAATTTGATATCTTCTTCGCAGGACCGGCATTTAGAGCAGGGAGATATGGGGCAGCATGTGGACATATTGCTAAGGCAGTTAAAGAAAAATTTGGAGTTAATGTTATCACATCTATGAATGATGAGAACCCCGGTGTTGAAATGTTTAGAAAGGAGATGTATATATTTAAAGGCGGTGCAAGTGCCGGAGCAATGAGAAAAGACATAAAAAAAATGGTTAAATTTTCTAATAAAATCAAAAATAACGATGCCTTACTTCCTGCAGATGAAGAAGGTTATTTTGGAAGAGGAATAAGGCATCAAGTTTGGTTAAATCCACCTGTTAAAGCAGCAGATAGATCGGTAGATATGATTTTAGCAAAGATTCATAATAAGAAATTTGAAACGGAACTTGAAATACCAAAAGATGAAAAAGTATCCCATGCAACTCCAATTAAAAGTCTTTCAGAATCTAGGATAGCTTTAATAACAACTGGAGGAATAGTGCCTTCAGACAATCCAGATAAAATCCAATCGGCATCTGCAACTAGATGGGGGAAATATGACATGTCAGGATTAGACACACTTAAGCCTATTGCTTATAAAACAATACATGCGGGGTTTGATCCAGCAGTAGCAAATGCAAACCCAAATGTAATAGTACCATTAGATGCAATGAGAACCTATGAAAATGAAGGGAAAATAGAAAAGCTTCACGAGTATTTTTATTCGACAGTTGGAACGGGGACAACACAAGGTGAGGCAGCTAGAATGGGACAGGAAATAGTAAAAGAGTTGATCAATGATGGTGTGGATGGAGTGATAATGACATCTACCTGAGGTACGTGTACTCGTTGCGGAGCAACGATGGTTAAAGAAATTGAAAAAGCAGGTGTCCCTGTTGTTCAAATAGCAAATCTGATACCGGTAGCTAAAACTGTAGGAACAAATAAAATGGTTGAAGCTGTATCGATACCATATCCACTTGGTAAACCAACATTATCAGAAGAAGGACAATGGAGATTGAGATATAAAAAAGTGGGAGTGGCACTAGATGCTCTAACTGTTACTATTGATAAACAAACTGTTTTTAATAGCTAAATTAATTTTAAATTTTGTTTATAAAACTGAATTGTAGATAGTATTTGTGCTCTCTACTATTATAAAAAATCAATACAAAATTTTTATAAAGAAACTTAAAAAAATAGGAGGACATTATATATGCAGAATATTAAGAATGTAGGTAATAAAGAGCAATCTAATTCTATATTTTATATATCGGTTGGTATTACAGTTATGATAGCACTATATGCTGTATTAGCAACAGAAAAATTTACATTGATTACTCAGAATATTATGGATTATCTTGGTGATAAATTTGGTTGGTTATATTTACTGAGTATGTTTATCTTCGTAGTAGTAGCTTTAATTTTAGCTTTTAGTAAGTACGGAAAAATAAAGTTAGGTCCTGAGGATTCAGTACCAGAGTATTCGACACTTTCATGGTTTGGAATGTTATTTGGAGCAGGAATGGGTATTGGATTGGTATTTTATGGGGTGGCCGAACCATTAACACACTTTGTAAATCCACTTTCACCAGTAGAGCCAGGAACTCTAGAGGCGGCAAAATTTGGATTAAAAAAAGCAATATTTCACCAGGGGTTTCATCCTTGGGCAAACTATAGTTTAATTGGTTTAGCTATTGCGTATTTTCAGCATAAAAAAGGTAAACCAGGACTCATAAGCTCAATCTTTATTCCAATTTTAGGAGAAAAAAGAGTGGCGGGACCAATTGGTAAAACAATTGATATATTAGCAATATTTGCAACAGTTGCTGGAGTTGCAACTTCATTGGGTATTGGAACTATGCAAATTAATAGTGGATTAAATTTCCTTTTTGATATACCAGAAACTATTTTTACACAATTAATAATAATACTAATAATAACAGTTCTTTATATAGGGACTGCAGTTAGTGGATTAGAAAAGGGTATAAAAAGGATATCAGATATAAATTTAATATTAGCATTTTCATTGTTGGGGCTTGTTATAGCATTCGGGCCAACCATAAATATATTTAATAACTTAATGGATGGATTTGGGAATTATATGAGCAACTTTATATATGATAGCTTTCATATAGATGCTGCAAAAAATTCAGACTATAATAACTGGTTAAAAGGATGGACTATCTTTTTTTGGGCATGGTGGATAGCATGGGGACCATTTGTGGGGACATTTATAGCACGTATTTCAAAAGGAAGAACAATAAAAGAATTTGTATTAGGTGTTATGATAGCTCCTACATTTGCTTGTATGATTTGGATGGTTTCGTTTGGTACTTTTGCAACAGATTTAATACTTAGTGGGAAAGTTGCATTGTCAGAATTAGCAGTAGCAGCTACTTCACCAGAAACATCTCTATTTATAGTAGCGAAAAATTATCCTTTGGGGACTTTGATGTGTTTAATAACAACAGTATTATTAATAACTTTTTTCGTAACATCGGCTAACTCAGCTACTTTTGTACTTGGTATGTTTACATCAAATGGGGATCTTAATCCTTCTAATAAGAAAAAAGTTACTTGGGGATTAATATTGTCGTTCTTAGCAGTAGGATTACTTATGGCAGGAGGATTAAAACCTTTGCAGTTATGTTCAGTGGCAGGAGCATTTCCATTTATATTTATAAATCTACTGGCATGTGTATCGGTATTCAAAGCATTGAAATCAGATGAAAGTGGAATTGAAGAAGTAAATGAGGAAAAAATACCGGTAAAAGAGCAATTAAATAATCTTTAAGAACATGAATTCTATGATTATTAATCTGTAGATTAGAATAAGAGGCCGGTCTCAAGTTTTATAACTTGAGACGGCCTCTTAGTTTATTTATAATTTAAATAATAATTCTTCATAAGTCGGGAATGGCCACATCTTATGTTCTACGATTTCTTCTAAGTTATCTCCGTGAATTCTCAATTCTTTCATAAGAGGAAGTAATTCATCTTTAGTGAAGTTAACACTTAGAGTTATGTCTTCTAATTTATTTAACTCCTCTAATTTTTCTTCTAATTTTTTAGCGGTATTATATAAACCGGCATTATTTTTTAAAATAGAAGCCAGAAGTTCTTTTTGAGTCACTGCAAACTCTTCTCCTAATATTTTAGAAGATTTTTTTATTATTTCAGCCAGTTCCAAAGCATATCTGTTTGACGCCGGATAGATATCTTGGACAGCCATCTTAATCATAACAGCAGATTCTGTAACTATCTGGTTGTAATAATTTTCAGCATAGATGTTGTATCTAGAGATTAATTCTCCTTCAGATAATACTCCGTGTCTTCCAAATAATTCAATTGTTTCAGAAGTGATATAAGTTCCCAAAACATCAGTTGTAGATTTTAAGTTAGGCAGACCTCTTTCCTTTGCTTCCTCTACCCATTCTTCTCCATAACCGTTTCCAGAGAAGATGATTCTTTTGTGTTCTTTGTATGTTTTAGATACTAATTTTTGAATTGCCTTAGTCTTATCTTCTACTCCTTCTAATTCGTCAGCAAACTCTTTCAATACATCTGCCATAATAGTATTTATCATGATATTAGGTGTAGAAGTACTTTGGCTGGAACCGGGCATTCTAAATTCAAATTTATTTCCTGTAAATGCAAATGGAGATGTTCTGTTTCTATCGGTAATATCCATAGATAACTTAGGTAAAGAATCTACCCCAATTTCCATTTTACTTCTAGTTTCTAATTTCTCATCGGTCTTTTTAAAGATTGTCTCCAATTCATCTCCTAAGAAGATAGAAATAATAGCCGGTGGAGCTTCATGTCCTCCTAATCTGTTATCGTTGGATGCACTTGCAGTAGCAAGTCTGAGAAGAGGTGCATACTTATCTACAGCCTTTATAACTGCAGCGACAAAACTTAAAAACTGTGCATTTTCTTTAGGATTTTTTCCTGGGTCAAATAAGTTTATACCGTCATCTGTAGCCAGAGACCAGTTATTGTGTTTACCGGATCCATTTACATCTGCGAATGGTTTTTCATGTAATAATGCTACTAAATCATGTCTGGTGGCTACTTTATTTACAGTATCCATTATAAGTTGATTTTGATCTGTAGCTACATTTGAAGTGCTGTATACAGGAGCAAGTTCAAATTGGTTAGGAGCTACTTCGTTATGTTTTGTCTTTGAAGGAATCCCTAGTCTCCATAATTCAAAGTCCAATTCTCTCATGAAGGCAGCTACTCTTTCCTCGATAGTTCCGTAATAATGACTTCTAAGTTCCTGTGATTTAGCAGGTTTTGCACCAAATAATGTTCTACCTGTATGAGCGAGATCCAGTCTTCTGTTGAATAGATTTTTTTCAACTAAGAAATATTCCTGTTCTGCTCCTAAACATGTAGTAATATGTTGAGAAGTGTTGTTTCCTAAGATCTTTAAGATTCTAAGAGCCTGTTTTTCAACGGCACTCATAGATCTAAGCAGAGGTACTTTTTTATCCAGTGCCTCTCCTGTATAAGCAACAAAAGCAGTAGGGATATATAGTGTGATCCCTGTATTATCATCCTTTAAAAAGGCTGGTGAAGTAGTATCCCAGGCAGTATATCCACGGGCTTCAAAGGTAGATCTTAAACCCCCATTTGGAAATGAAGATGCATCTGATTCACCTTTAATTAACTCTTTTCCAGAAAATTCCATTATGATTTGTCCGTCTCCGATAGGTGAGATGAAAGAATCATGTTTTTCTGCAGTAAGTCCATTTAATGGTTGGAACCAGTGGGTAAAATGAGTAGCTCCTTTTTCTATAGCCCAGTCTTTCATGGCATTGGCTATTACCTCAGCAATGGAAAGAGTCAATTCCTTTCTACCATTTTGTACCTCTAAAAATTCTTTGAACACACTCTTTGGGACACGCTGTCTCAAAGTAGTTTTGTCGAAGCAATAATCTCCGTAAATTTCAGGTACACTTTTAGTTCCATTAATAATTTTTTCCATTTTGACCTCCTAAGTTGTTTGAATGTTTATTGTGATTAATTTATAAAAAAACAAGACATGTTTTAAGCAAAGTGAAAAACAGGCCTTGGACGATAGCGGCATAAATTCACTTATAGTGGTTAATTTGCGGTAAACCCTAGAAACTCCCAACCATATTATGGGGATATATAAGTTTTATATAAATTTTTAAAAAACGGGGACAGTGACCTGAAGTCACTATCCCCTATAAGAAACAGTTTTTAGTTTTTTAGATACTAAGGCCGTTTTTGAAGTAAAGCTAAATATGAAAATGTCTGATCTGTCAACTTTTTTTAAAACCATTTGCTTACCTCCAATTTTTATATGTGTACAAACTATTTAGATGATTATAACAAAAATTTAGGAAAGAAGCAATTTTTTTTTGTAAACATCATTCAGTTGGGGTATACTCCTAATGTACAACAAACTTAACAAACAAAGGGGTTAGCTATGAAATATGAGGAAGAAAAGAAGAGAATAGAATTCGATGTTCATATTTTTCACAAAGGAGACCATTTCAAATCATATCATCTTTTAGGAGCACACATAGAAGGGCCAGGAGTTTCTTTTAGAGTTTGGGCTCCCAATGCTAAAAGTCTTTCGGTGATAGGAGATTTTAATAATTGGGATCAAAATAGTCACAGGATGAAAAAAATTAATGATTTTTGGATCCTTCAAATTGACGGGATGAAAAAAGGGGATAAATATAAATATGTTGTTGAAACATGGAGTGGTAAAAAACTTGTAAAATCAGATCCCTATGCACTGTATTCAGAATTAAGACCCAATACAGCTTCAATAGTATGGGATTTGGAAAATTATTCCTGGAATGATCAGGAGTGGCAGGAAAATAAAAAAAACTATCAACCATATAAAAGTCCAATGAATATATATGAGGTTCATTTGGGATCTTGGAAAAAGCCCCAGGGAAAGGAAAATTTTCAGACCTATAGAGAGTTAGCAGAACAACTGCCTAAGTATGTCTCTGAGATGGGGTATACCCATGTAGAGTTGATGCCTATATCGGAATATCCATTGGATGATTCCTG
>CAZUGM010000076.1:0-8869 GCA_964619915.1 uncultured Fusobacteriaceae bacterium
TACACCTAAATCATGGGTTATTAAAAGCATGGAAGTTCCGATTTCCTCTTTTAGATTTTTTATAAGATCCAGAATTTGTGCCTGTACAGTCACATCCAGGGCTGTTGTGGGCTCATCTGCAATTATCAATTTGGGTCTGCATGCCAGAGCCATTGCTATTATTACCCTCTGCCTCATCCCTCCGGACATTTGATGGGGGTATTGCCTTGCCCTCTCTTCCGGAGAAGGTATCCCCACTATTCTCAGTAATTCAACTGCTTTTTTTAGTCCTTCTTTTCTCTTGAGCCCCTGATGAAGCTCAAATACCTCACTTAGCTGCCTGCCAACTGTATATACTGGATTCAAGGATGTCATGGGTTCTTGAAATATCATAGATATCTCATTTCCTCTTATGTTTCTCATTTCTTTTTTTGATTTTTCAAATAAATTCTTTCCTTCAAATATTATTTCTCCGCCTTCTATCTTACCTGGTGGAGACGGAATACATCCCAATATACTCAGGGCAGTTATACTCTTCCCGCTCCCTGATTCTCCTACTATTGCAACAGTTTCCCCTTTTTTTACACAAAAACTGATATCATCTACTGCAGGTATCACCTCCTGATTTTTATAAAAATAGGTCTTTAAATTTTTTATCTCCAATAACTTATCCATTTTTTCTCCTTTAATTTCTACGACACCTCTTTAAAATAAAACACTTAACAGCATAAAAATAGCCATTATTCCCAGCATGGAGGAGATGACAATGGGAGCTATTATTGAAAACGCTGCTGCTGCAAGGACAACAACATCCTTCATCTCTGCATTATTTTTATTTTTTCTGTTATTTAAATTTTTAGTCTCACCTTTCATATTTATCCCCTTTAATTTTTTTAAAATTATAATCTATACCTTGAGTCTCGGGTCCAGATAGTCTCTGAGTCAGTCTGCTAAGAGATTGAGGTCCAAAACAGTAACCATTATAGCCGCTCCGGGGAATATCATCTCCCAGGGAGCTATGCTCATAAAGGATCTTCCTTCAGTGATCATCCCTCCCCAGCTTGGATGGGGTGGTTCTATTCCCATCCCTAAAAAACTCAGTGCTGCCTCATCCAGTATTGCTACAGCAAAAGTAAATGTAGCCTGCACTATTATTGGTGATAATGAATTGAGCAATATATATTTTAGAAGTATATGTCCGTCTTTAGCCCCAGAAGATTTGGCAGATTCAACGCATTCCCATTCCTTTCCAGTGAGAACACAGCCTCTTACAACCCTTGCCGTCTGTGGAAAATAAGCAAATGAAAGTGCCAGTATTATATTTAATTTCCCGGCTCCCCAGATAGCTGCTAAAATTATTGCTATTATTATTCCCGGAAATGCCATGAACCCGTCTAAAACTCTCATAATTAAATTATCTAATTTATGATAGTATCCTGCTGCTAACCCTATTAATCCACCCATGAATGTGCTGAGTACTACCACTGAAAGTCCCACTTGCATAGATATCCTTGCTCCATAAACCAGCCGGCTCATAACATCCCTTCCAAAATGATCGGTTCCCATGGGATGTGTCCACGAAGGCGGCAGAAGCCTGTCCTTTCCGTTTACTTCCAAAGGGTTAAATTTTGTCAGGAGGGGAGCTGCCAGAGCAATTAAAAAAACTACAGCTATGACTGTTCCTCCTATGATCATATAAGGATGTTTTTTTATTGCCAAAATCACTTCTCTTATCTTTTTACCCACTGTTAACACTCCTTTTATTTATATTTAATCCTTGGATTTAAAAATGCATAACTTACATCTACAGCTATATTTATAACTACATAGACCAGAGCTGTAAATATCATACTGCCCTGTATTACAGGATAATCCCTCTTCATTATGGAATTAACAGCCAGACTACCTGTTCCCGGTATGTTAAAAACTGTTTCCACAATCCATGTTCCTCCCAAAAGCACAGCCATGCTAAATCCTATAACTGTTACAACCGGTATCATGGCATTTTTTAAAGCATGTCTTATAATCACAAATTTTTCTGCTACACCCTTTGCCATGGCAGTTCTTATATAATCTTGTCTGAGTACATCCAGCATTGCACTCCTCGTCATCCTGGCTATTATCCCTCCCTGCATAAATCCAAGAGTTAATCCCGGCAGAACAAGATATTTTATGACTCCTATTCCCGATTCTTCTATAGGAACATAACCCTGTACAGGAAACCAGTGAAGTTTAACAGAAAATAAATATATAAGCATGATAGAGAGCCAAAAACTAGGTATTGAAACTCCTGCCAGAGATATTCCTATAGCTGACTGATCCATCCAGCTTCTATGCTTAACTGCTGCTATCACTCCTAGGGGGATTCCTATCAAAAGTCCTATACTTTCTCCCACAAGAGCCAGCATAAATGTAGGTTCCAGCCTTGAAAAAATAGCCGTTGAAACTTTTTCATGCAAAAACAAGGATTCTCCCAGATCCCCTCTTATTATTCTTGAAAGCCATTTTCCAAACTGTGTAAAAAATGGTTTATCATATCCAAGGTGATGTTTCATAGCAGATACCTGTTTTTCCGTTGCAAAATCACCCATCATCATTCTCACAGGATCCCCGGGCATTATGTGGGTAATTAAAAAAGATAGGATCATTACCACAGCTATTACCGGTATAAGCATGAATAGCCTTTTCATTATGTATCTAGTCATTGTTCAATACTCCTTATATTTTTTTAGTTTTACAATAATTTTAAGTCCTTGATATTATTTAATTTATCTATAATTTTAAAAAACGGCACAACAAAAAAGACCGTGGTGTTCCATCCGGTTAGGCATAGTCTAAGTTTTTACAAACTTTAATGTATCGATATTTCATAGATAACAAAAAAATGAGCGTCTTCTGTCTCTATATTTGATAATTTTTCATCTGAAAAAGCCCCCATAACTAGTGGCATAAAAAGATAGATCCCTTTGAGATTTGGTTCATAAAAAGTTGAAATTTATTTAAAAATTTAAAAATGATCTGTACAAAAAAAAGAATGAATAGGTGCAGTTCTAAAACTACAGGAAAAGAAAGATATTAATTTATCTAAACTAGTTTTATTCATGTTATCCGTTTGCAGTAGATCTCATAACTTCCACCGGAAGTTTTAGTCAGTTGTCACTTTCATTGAATTTTTTTCATGCTTCCTCCTAAAATGTTTTTTTAGCCAATTTTGTCTTATCTTACAGTAGATCTTAAGAAAATGTCAATATAATTTTAAATATTAATCTATTAAAATCTCCTCATAATCAAAAAAATATTCAATTATAATTACTATAATTTAAATTTGTCCAAATTTTAAAAAAGAAATATTGTTAAAATTAATTTTTTTATTGAAAAATTTTATAACAAATAGTATAATTTAATAAAATTTTAACCGTTTACTAATTATTTTTTAAATGAAACCTCTCATAACCTTCAATAGACTACATCCAGATAAGAAACAACATTCAGGTAAAGTCTAAATAGTGCAGTTCAAGAATGCCAGGCAAACCATTTTTTATTATCTTGAATCACACCATTCAGAATTTAAAGGGGGTCACTTATGTTAGATTTGAGTAAATCAATCGGTTTTGATCGAGTGAATATTAAAACGAATATTATGAACTGTTCTAAAGAGTATGGTATTGAATATGAAGGGGTGAAAATTATTTCTTCGAATGAACGATTTATTGTTCTGGAAACTCAGGAAAATACAAATATTATTCTTTCGACAAATTCAATTCAATACATCGAAAAATTTATTCAACATTTTTAAAAAATAATAAAAAAAGAGACTTAAACGTCTCTTTTTTTATTTCTCATATATATCACTCTTAAACTATCTAATTATTTCTATACCTGTAAACGAAAAGATAAATTAACCAGCCCAACAAAGGTCATTGTTAAAGCTTCTCCTATTATCGAAGCCTTTGCTCTCACTCTTAATCTCCCAAAATCACTCTTAAATTTTTCCATTGATTTTTTCATTTTTCCCTCCAGCTTCCACTAAAAAAATAATTAAAACACCTTTATTTAATCTATTACAATGAAGTTATACCACATAGTTTAGTTAGAATTTAAATACAAAAAATATACAAGATATAAGATATTTATTTATTGTGTAAATCTATAATAGCGACTATTTAAAAAACTCATTTTAATCGTAAAAATCATCTTTTAAAACATGCCTAAATTCAGTTTTAAAATCACCGATTAAACTGTTTAACTAAACGTTTTGTAGAAAAAAAGAAAGCCACATTTTAAAATTTTTCCTTAATATTTAAAATTCACCATAGACGTATATTTATTACAATCATCGAAAATCATTAAAACATATAATCCTTTTATATTTAAAAAAAATTAAATTAATATTGTACCTTTAAATCAAAATAAGATAGAATGAAGCTAGATTACAAATTAAATGAAAAGGTGGGAAAGAATTATGATTTATTTTGATAACGCTGCAACTACACTCCCTAAACCAAAAGCCGTTGGGGAAGCTATGGTAGATGCACTAAATAATTTTGGGAATCCAAGCAGGGGAGGACACGAATATTCTCTTCGTTCATCCAGGGTTCTCTATGAAACAAGAGAATTACTGGCCAAACTCATAGGTGTGGAAGATCCATTGAATATAGCATTTACAGGAAATTCAACTATGTCTCTCAACATAGCTATATTAGGATTAGGTCTTAAAGAGGGAGATGAAATAATCACGACAACTTTGGAACACAACTCAGTGTTGCGTCCAATATATAAGTTAAAAAAAAATGGTGTTAAAGTAAAATTTATTAGTTCGGATAAGGTTGGAAATATAAACTACGATGAATTAGAAGCAGGTATCACTAAAAATACCAAGGTTATTATAGCCACTCATGCCTCTAATTTAACAGGTAATTTGGTGGACATAGATAGGATAGGAAAGGTAGCTCATAAGAATAACCTTATCTTTATTGTGGATGGGTCACAGAGTCTGGGAGTATTTCCTGTGGATGTGATCAAAAATAATATCGATATCCTATGTTTTACCGGTCATAAGGGACTCATGGGTCCTACAGGGGTAGGAGGAATATATGTATCTCCTAAGGTAGATCTTAATCCATACCTTGTAGGAGGAAGCGGTTCCCACTCATTTTCAGAGGAACATCCTAGTACTATGCCCGATAAATTAGAAGCCGGTACGCCTAATATCCACGGAATAGCCGGACTAAATGCCAGTTTGAAATATATTTTTGATTTAGGCTTGGATACAATCAGAGAAAAGGAATTATCTCTGGCTAAGACTTTTTACGAAGGAATAAAAGACATTCCCAAGGTGAAAATTTACGGAGACTTCAACACCTTCTATCGTTCTCCAATTGTTACTATAAATCTAGAAGGAGTTCCATCCAGTGATCTTTCTGAAGTTTTATCCTATGACTACGGGATAGCCACAAGATCTGGAATTCACTGCGCTCCATTGATGCACAATGATTTTAAAACCAATGAAAATGGGATGGTAAGATTCAGCTTTTCCCACTATAATACGATGGAAGAGATCTTAAAAACAATTGATATTTTAAAGGATCTATCTGAATCTATATAAGATTTAATTAAATAATAAAATCCCCCCTAGAATTTCTAGGGGGGATTTTTAGTTCTCTTTTTTCCAGCATCTGCTGAGTAGGATAAGTTTTTAGATAATTAACTCTTAATTCTTGACTCCTAGACTAGGTTAATGATAAGATTACTTTAGATTAATATTTAACGCATTTATTAGGTAAAACAGGAGGTAGTCAGATGTATAAGAATATTGTTGAATTAATAGGAAACACTCCAATGGTTAAATTAAAAAAAGAAAAAGGCCTGGCTGATATATATGTAAAGTTAGAAAAGTTTAATCCCAGCGGCTCCATAAAGGATAGAGCAGCATACCAAATGATAGCAGATGCCCAGACAGATGGTAAATTAAAGCCGGGAGACATTATTTTAGAGCCTACCAGTGGGAATACAGGAGTAGCTTTAGCTATGATTGGAAAAGCCATGGGATACGAAGTAACTCTGGTTATGCCTTCTAGTATGAGTCAGGAAAGAAAGGATATAATCAGTTCTTACGGGGCAAATTTAGTATTGACCGATCCTACAAAGGGTATGACAGGTGCTATCAATAAAGCCTATGAAATGGCAGATGCTGATAGCAGATACTATATCCCGAATCAATTTGAAAATAAATCTAACATAAAAGCACACTATATCTCTACCGGGATAGAGATATATGACAAACTCCCGGGAATAGATGTTTTTGTAGCAGGAGTAGGAACTGGCGGAACCCTTGGGGGCACTGGAAAATACTTGAAAGAACGTGATAAAAATATAAAAATTGTGGCAGTGGAACCATCTAAATCTCCGGTTTTATCTGGTGGCAGTGGCGGAGCTCACAAGATTCAAGGGATTGGAGCAGGATTTATACCTCAAATATTGGATACATCTATCATCGATGAAGTTATCACCATAGACGATGAAACAGCTTATAAGGTGACCAGAGATGTATTGGACAGTGATGGTCTATATCTGGGTATCTCCAGCGGATCAAATATTGCCGCTGCTAAAATATTAGCCAAGAAATTAGGAGAGGGAAAAATTGTGGTAACTGTAGCTCCAGATGGCGGGGAAAAGTATATCTCTACAGGAGTATTTACAAAAACAACTTAGAAAACTAAGCCTTAGTTTATTTCTCTTGACATCTCAACAGAAATACATTAGTATATAAGCAAATAATTATATAGAGTTTGGAGGAATGATGTTTAAAAATTTAAAGTATGACATAAAAAACATAAGAAGTATCGACCCCGCTGCAAGATCTAATATAGAGGTTCTTCTACTCTACCCATCTATCCATGCCATCTTTATGTATAGGATAGCAAATAGATTATTTAAAATGAAGTTTTTCTTTTTAGCCAGGTTATTATCTCAAATTTCCAGATTCTTTACAGGAATAGAGATCCATCCTGGAGCAACTATAGGTAAGGGACTCTTTATAGACCATGGAATGGGTGTAGTTATAGGAGAGACCGCTATAATCGGAAATAATGTAACTATCTATCATCAGGTTACCCTAGGGGGAACAGGTAAAGATTCTGGAAAAAGACATCCTACCATTGAAGATGATGTGATAATTGGTGCCGGAGCAAAGGTTTTAGGAAATATTACCATTGCCAAGGGAACTAAGATCGGAGGAAACACAGTAGTTTTAAAGGATAGTCATGAGAATTCTACAGTCGTAGGAGTAGCAGGGACTATGAAATACAAGGCAATGTGGGATTAAAGAAAAAAAATTAAATTATTTTGGATATTGCAATTATTTCATATCAACTTTTAACCTCTACTATGTTATAATAAGGGGAAGGAAGGTGAATTTTTTGAAAACCAATATATACGATGATATGAATAAAAATGAAATAAGTTATAAGGAATTATTAGAAAAAGATAACTATATCTTAATAGATGTAAGAACTCCCAAAGAATACCAGGAATCAACTATTCCAGGAGCTATTAATATACCTGTATTATTAGATGAAGAGAGAGTCATGGTGGGAACTGCATATAAAAAAGAATCTCAGGAAAAGGCTAAGCAGCTGGGGATAGAAGCTATATCTAAAAGATTGGGAGATATCACCAAACAGATCAGCGAACTCTCAAAAGATTATGAGAATATCGTATTTTTCTGTGCCAGAGGCGGGATGAGAAGCGGGTCTATGACTTCATTCTTTAAATCCATGGGATATAAAACTGCCAGACTCAGCGGAGGATATAAATCTTATAGAGCCTTTGTTATAGAAGATCTTGAAAATATAGTCCAGGGAGTCACACTTATCACTCTCCATGGAAAAACAGGTACTGGAAAAACAAAAATCTTGAATGAACTGCACGAAAAAGGTGTTGAAACTATAGACCTGGAAGGAATGGCAAAAAACAGAGGTTCCCACTTTGGTCATATAGGAATACCTCAGGACAGAAGTCAAAAAACTTTTGAATCTCTGTTATACAATGCTCTTAAACACAGAAAAAATGATGTGATAGTTATCGAAGGTGAAAGCAGAAAGATAGGTCCTATCCATATCCCGGATCCATTTTGGAATACAATGAAGAAGGGGATAAAAATCTTAGTGGAAGCTCCTATAGAGATGAGATTGGACATCATCATGGATGATTATACTGGAATAGATGAATTGAAGAAGAATTTGCTGGAAGTAGCAGAAAAATTAAAGAGATATATGGATGGCAGTGCCCACACTAAATTTATCGACCTGGTAGAAAAAGGCGAGATCAGGGAAGCTGCCCGTCAAATGATGATAGAGTACTATGATCCTATGTATAACAAAAGTTTAAACAAACATAACTACCACGAGGAAGTTATGATCGAGAGTATTGAGGACGGAGTTATAAAATTAAAGGAAGTATTTAAAAAACATATGTAAAAAAATTAGTTAGGAGTTTAATAGATTTACTATTAAACTCCTATTTTTTTATATCTTTATAAAAAAACAGGGATGATCTCTCATCCCCTAAAATTTATTACTTATTTAATTTTACCTTCATTAAAAGATCTCCGACTTTTACATTTCCTTTAGCCACTACTTTTAATTCAGCAACTTCATCCATATTAGATATGATTATTGGAGTTCTTGTAGATTTTGCATTTTCTGAAATATATTCAAGGTTGTATTTTACTAATACGTTCCCTGCTTTTACATCTCCAGGAGTAACAAATCTTTCAAATCCTTGTCCGTCTAATTTTACTGTATCAATTCCAAAATGTACTATCATCTCTAATCCGCATTCAAGATCAAAACTAACTGCATGATTAGTATCAAAGATATCGATCTCAGCA
>CAZUGM010000077.1:0-646 GCA_964619915.1 uncultured Fusobacteriaceae bacterium
TTTTAACTGCATCTACTACTTTATCAGCTAATGCAAATACCTGCTCATGAGCAAATCCACCTACAATAGTTCCCTCTTCAATTTGAGTTGGTGCTTCACAAGATTTTGCCATTTCGATAATTTCAGAGAAATCTTTATTTCCGTTTTCGTCTTCTTTTATACTGATCCATCCTGGGTATCCAGCTGCATTTGTAGTAAATACTTTCCCCTCATATGATGCTCCTGCTTTTGGAGGAACTATACAGTTTGTTGTGAATAAGATAGGTCCGTTAAATGATTCGAACTCCTCTTTCTGCTTCCACCATGCGTTTCCGTAGTTTCCTACTAAGTGATCATATTTCTTTAACTCAGGGTAGTAATGAGCCGGTAACATCTCTGAATGAGTATAGATATCTACTCCTGTTCCCTTTGTCTGCTCCAATAATTGAACTATATCGTTAAGATCATGTCCAGAAATTAAGATTCCAGGGTTTGATTTTGTCCCAATATTTACTTCAGTTAATTCAGGGTTTCCAAATCTTCCTGTATTTGCACTGTCCAATAATGCCATTACATCTACACCGTATTTTCCAGTTTCTAATACCAATGCTACTAATTCATCCAATCCTAAAGTATCATCCAATGTAGATACTAAAGCTCTTTCCAT
>CAZUGM010000077.1:656-8767 GCA_964619915.1 uncultured Fusobacteriaceae bacterium
AAACATTACTATCGCTTGATTTTTATACCCTAAGTTTACTGAATGCTCATAGTATGCAGCCATCCCTTTTAACCCGTATATAGTAAGTTCTCTTAGTGATCTGATATTTTCATCTTCAGTTGCCAGCACTCCTACCGACAATGATTTAGCCTGCATCTCTTCCATAGTTTCCAGCGTAAATGTCAGTGCATCATGATTTTCTAATCTTTTAGGAGTTCTTCCCATTTCAGCAAATTTAGCTTTTATCTCATCTCTTAATGCTAATCCTTCTGTAATTTGAGCTGCGATAGCCTCGTCATCAAAGTTAGCGTTTGTTATAGTAGTAAATAATGCATTTGTTAAATAATAGTCAATCTTTTCAGAGTGATCACAAGATTTTCTTGTTTCTAAATCAATTCCCTCTCTCAAAATAGCTATTGATTTAGCTGTATATATTAATAAATCCTGTAAATTAGAAGTTTCCGGCTTCTTCCCACAGACACCTGCTATTGTACATCCAGTTCCTTTGGCTGTTTCTTGACATTGGTAACAAAACATTGACATATTATCTCCTCCATTTTTTTTATTAAATAATTTTTTTAATTTATTAAAGATGTTTTCTCCTCTTTCTTACTTTCTATAATTGATTATATCAGTAAGAAAAGAAAAAAATCGGTAACATAGGTTACCGATTTTAAAATTAAATTAAATTTTCATCTAAAGAGATGGATATCTCCATCTTTCTTGGGGTTAATTTAGTATATCTCACTCCTGCACTATCCAAAAGCATCTTAGATGCCCTGTTAGAATCTGTCCCGTCATATTTATCCGAAAGGTAGACTATCTTGGTTATTCCACTTTGAATTATCGACTTGGCACATTCGTGGCACGGAAATAACCCTACATATATGGTGCAGTTTTTTAAATTTTTTATACTGTTTAAGATGGCATTCTGTTCTGCATGCATGACAAAGGGGTATTTAGTCTCTAAAAATCCTCCATCCCTTCCCCATGGAAACTCCTCATCTGAACATCCCTTGGGAAAACCATTGTATCCTACACCTATAATCTTTTTATCCTCATTTATTATACAGGCTCCCACCTGAGTGCTGGGATCTTTACTTCTCTGCCCAGATAAAACTGCTATTCCCATAAAATATTCATCCCAGCTGAGATAATCCTCTCTTTTTTTCATAATACATCCTCCTGTACCATTATTTATAGTTCCAATTATACTATATCTTACTCAAACCATAAAGTTATTATCTTGTTCTATACAGGATTTTTTTTATAATTTCAGTATATAATTTTAGAATAAAAAAATTAGGAGGAGTGTCTATGATTTATTTCATTGCTTTTACTTTGGGAATTTCAGGTTTTTTTCATCCATGTTTTATTGGGACTATCACTACATTCTATGCTGCCTTGGTTTTGGTCAGAGACAGAAAAAAATTTATTTTAGGCAGTATCTTGGGAATAATTATTATCAACTTTTTATTCCTGTTTTTTACCGATCTTTTAAGCCATATCTTTCACCAGAGGATATTTAATTATATTATCGGAGGGATGTTTATCCTCTTCGGGCTTATGTTTTTAGGAGTTATAAAACACAAACACTCCCACCTCTTGCTCTCTGTTGACAGGATAAAAAATGCAAATCCTGTTTTGGTGGGAATTTTCATTGTTTTTTCATGGATCCAGTCCTTTGCTCATATATTTATCCCCATGGTTCCTTTAATCTCCAGGACAAACTCCTACTTAGATTTTTTTATAATCTTACCCTATATAACAGGTTTGATTATACCGGTTACTCTATTTAATTTTCTGCCCCTGCAGTTTAAGGAAAAACACAGGGATAAATATACCAAGGTCATTGGAATACTCCTAATTATATTAGGTATATTCATAAGTTTCAACCTGTTCGAAGAGATTGAACACCTTATATAAATAAAACATCTGAATTATTATTGATATTTTAAGACCGTAGATTTACCTGCCGAAAGTCAGTATAGTTCCTGTCCTCTTTGGACTTACCGCTGCAATATTAATTGCTGTAACCTCCACAATTATCTATGGAATCATCTTATAATTTATAGGAATATTTTTTAAAATAAAAAAAGTAGTTCAGCCATTTTTAATGGAAAAACTGCTTTTTTCTGCTTTTTTTATTTTTTCTAAGAAAATTCTAAACTTAAAGTGTTATCATTATAAATAGATATTAAATTTTAAAAATATAACTAGGAGACACTATATGAACAAAAAAATAATCTTCACTTTCATGCTTTTTACTCTAATTTGTTCTACATCCTATGGATCTTTGGAAAAAATTTCTTTTACTGATGGTTTAAATACTCTCAATTTAGAGTATACTATTAATATAGGTCCATCTGAAGCAATAATAGAATTTTATATTCCAACTATTTTAGATTACTATCATTGGAATAGATATAATAAATTTAGGTTTGATAAACATGTATTCAACCTTATCCTTGAGTATGCCCTCTATAATACCGATAAAAATATCGATATTATAGTCAGATCTAAATTTTTCCCACTAAACAATAAGATCTTGTATTCAAAAAAATATAATTTTGAACATCAAAAAAACATTCCATAAGGGAGTACTATCCATGAAAAAATTTAATTTTTTTAATAAAATCTCTACCAAGATAGCCATGTCTTTTTCCCTTACATTTGTTTTGACACTGTTGATATTAAACCTTATTATCTATGTCTCTATTACAACCCATGTCAATACCTTAGAGCAGTCTCTTGTTATTGCTAGAAAGGAAGTTGTCGTAGAGGAAGTCAATAACATAATCTCTGACTCTACCAGTCTGGGCGAAGAAGAAATTTCAAATATTATAGATAAAGTGAGCTCCCACAGAGATCAGATATACATTAACTTTAAGTTTCCTGAAAAAACTTATCAAAATTTTAAAAAAATAACCCTACCCTACACCATCGACATCGATCAGGTAGGAGAATACCACTTTATTAAGTTGAAAAAAAACAGGTTTTTCTATTTGAATACCATGATAAAAGCTCCTTCCGGGGAAGAAATATATATACAGCTGATCAGTGACCTAAAAGCTTCCGATTCACTTATAGATGCTCTGACATCCACAATGCTTCTGATCGATCTGGCAGGTTTTATTTTTTCCATCGTTACCGGAGTTATTTTTGCTAAAAAAACGTTAAAACCAATAAATTCGATCGCAGATACTGCTGAATTAATAAATCTTCATAACCTGAATAAAAGAATCGAAGCTTCCAACCATGATGACGAAATTGGAAGGCTCATAAAAGTTATAAATGATATGATGCAAAGGCTGGAACGCTCCTTTGAAAACCAGACAAAATTTATTTCCGACGCCTCCCACGAGCTGAGAACTCCCCTATCCATTATAAATGGGTATGTGGATCTGCTCAATCAATGGGGAATCGACAATAAGGCTCTCACAGAGGAGGCTCTTTCTTCTATAAAGGAGGAGGTTTTCAACATGACCGATCTCATGGAAAAACTTTTATTCATTGCACGGGAAGAAAATACCAGGTATAATCTAAATTCAACCGACGTAGACATTTCCAGCTTACTCAAAAGAGTTTATAAGGAATTTAAAATGATAGATAAAAAACATGCCTATTCCATCCATAATATCCCTGAATTTCACGGATTTATCGATGAAAAATTAGTTTTGCAGGCTGTTCGGGCTATCATAGAAAATTCTATAAAATATACACCTAAAAATAAAAAGATAACTATCTCCTGTGAAAAGGGAAAAAGTCATTTTAAAATCAAAGTTTCAGATGAAGGAATTGGGATCCCTAAGAAACATATTCCAATGTTATTTAACAGGTTCTACAGAGTCGATGAAGCAAGAACCAAAAATACAGGTGGAAACGGCTTAGGACTTTCTATCGTTAAAAGTATCGTTGATATGCATAATGGTCATATTTTTATAGATAGTGAGGTCAATAAGGGGACTACCGTAACTCTTAAACTTCCGGTATAATAAGATTACAGACAATAATAAGGGGGAATTTATGTATAATATTTTAATCGTAGAAGATGAGACTAAAATAGCTCGTTTAATGGAATTGCACTTAACATATGAAGGATATAAGGTAGACGTAGCCTATGATGGATTTGAGGCTTTGAATAAGATCAGAGAAAAAACATATGATGTAGTTATTCTAGACTGGATGCTTCCCAAGGTCGAAGGACCTAAGGTGTGCCAAGAGATAAAAAAATTCTACCCTGAGACTATAGTTATCATGGTTACAGCTAAAGATGACATTACCGATAAGATTACCGGCTTTGAATTCGGAGCCGATGATTATTTGACTAAACCATTTGAATCATTGGAATTATCTGCCAGGATTAAAGCACATCTCAGAAAAATTCATCGTCAGGATACAGCTAACCAAATGACCGTTAAAGATCTCACTTTAGATCTTTCCAGATTTGTGGCTATCAGAGGTGAAAAGGATATCAAATTATCTAAAACAGAATTTGAACTCCTAAAATTCTTAATTGAAAATAAGGGTATAGTTCTGACTAGAAATAAGATCTTAGTAAATGTATGGGGATATGATGGCAGCGACAGTATCTTAGATGTATATATTAAATATTTAAGAGATAAGATAGACAAGGAGTTCCCTGTAAAACTGATAAAAACTATAAGAGGGATAGGATTTACAATAGAAAAATAAAAACTTTAAGTTATAAAAAAAGACCATTCAATCGAATGGTCTTTTGCTTTAGTTTATACAGTTGTGATCTCTTTTTCCTTCTTCTTGAATAACTCTTCTACTGTTTTGATATACTCATCTGTAAGTTTTTGAACATCAGCTTCAAATCCTTTTAACTCATCTTGAGTGATATCTCCATCTTTTTCAGCATTTCTTAATTTGTTGTTGATGTCTTTTCTTACACCTCTGATAGCTACTTTTCCAGCTTCTGCTTCAGTTTTTGCCATCTTAGCATATTCTTTTCTTCTTTCAGCTGTTAATTCAGGTATAGCTAATCTAACTACTTTACCATCATTATTAGGAGTCAGTCCTAAGTTAGCTAAATTTATAGCCTTTTCAATTGCAGGAATTACAGTCTTATCCCAAGGATCGATAACTAATAATCTTGCTTCTGGAGCAGATACATTTCCTACTTGATTTAAAGGCATTTCACTTCCATATTGAGATACTTTTACGTCAGCTAACATAGCTACATTGGCTCTACCTGCTCTTATTGTTGAAAATCTATGTTTTGTTGACTCTACTGCTTTTTCCATTCTTTCTTTAGTTTCTGTTATTAATAATTTTGACATCTTATTCCCTCCATCGATTAATTACTTTTTTCTGTTCACATCTCTTCCATTGACGAATACAAAATTTTCAGGTTATAAAAAAGCTTATATATCAAAAAGAAAACTATAACATAATTATACTGCTTTAGTTTCTTTTATAATATCGTAATTTCTTATAACTAGAAAAAAATTTCATACTTATCAACGAAAAACTATAACAAGAAACAGCACTATTTTACTACTGTTGTTCCTATAACTTCTCCATATACCGCTTTCTTAATATTTCCATCCACCAATGAATCAAACACTAAGATAGGTAAATCATTATCCATACATAATGATATAGCTGCTGTATCCATAACTTGTAACCCTTGTGCTATAACGTCTGAATATGTTATTGTATCATATTTTTTGGCATCTGCATATTTAGCTGGATCTTTGTCGAATATTCCATCTACTTTAGTCCCTTTCATTACGATATCAGCGTTTATTTCCATAGCTCTCAAGGCTGCTGCTGTATCTGTTGTAAAGTATGGGTTTCCTGTCCCTGCACCAAATATTACCACTCTTCCTTTTTCTAAGTGTCTTTGAGCTTTTCTTTTGATAAATGGTTCTGCTACCTTAGGAATTTCTAAACCTGTCTGAACTCTTGTTTGAACTCCTAATTTTTCAATTGTATTCTGTAATGCAAGTGCATTGATTACTGTAGCTAACATCCCCATGTGGTCACCTGTTACCCTGTCGATTCCCTGCTCTTCACCAGATAGGCCTCTAAAGATGTTTCCGCCACCAATAACAACTCCTACTTCTATTCCCAAATTAGCTAATTCAACTATTTGCTTGGAAAACATATTTATCATGTGAGATGAAATTCCATATTCCTGATCTCCCATCAAAGCCTCTCCACTTAATTTCAAAAGAACTCTTTTATATTTTGGTGTCATATTTCCTCCTGGATTTTTTTATATTTTAGTCTTTACGCTGAAAAAAAGGGGCATAACAAAAGTTATACCCCTAAAAGATTACCCGTTAATTTGAGCTGCAACTTCTGCTGCGAAATCTTCAACTTTCTTTTCAATTCCTTCTCCAACTTTAAATCTAGAGAATCCTTTTACTGTTATATCTCCTGCAAATTGCTCTACAGTTTCTTTATTTTCTGCTCTTACGTAAACTTGCTTAACTAAACAAGACTCTTCGTAGAACTTTCTTTCTTTACCTTTTAAGATGTTATCAATTATTTTTTCAGGCTTTCCTTCTTCTAATAATTGAACTCTTGCGATTTCCATCTCTTTCTTTAAATCGTCAGCTGTTACATCTTCAGGTGCTAAGTATCCAGGATCCATAGCTGCTACGTGCATAGCGATTCCTTTTGCTTTTTCTACGTTTTCAGCAGTTGCTTCACCAGTCATTTCGATGATAACTCCTAATTTTCCACCCATATGGTTATAAGTAGTTACGAAACCTTCAGTAGTAACTGACTCTAATCTTCTTAAGTTCATGTTTTCACCGATCTTAGCGATTAAGTTAGTTAATAAAACTTCTACTTTTTCTCCATTCATTTCTGCAGCTTTTAAGTCCTCAATGTTTTTGATTCCTTTTTCTAAAGCTAATTTTACTAAATCTTTTCCAAATTGAACAAACTCGTCGTTCTTTGATACGAAGTCAGTTTCAGAGTTGAACTCTAATACTACAGCTGTTTTTGCATCTTCAGATATACCGTCGAAGATCATTCCTTCTGCTGCTACCCTTCCTGATTTTTTAGCGGCTTTAGCCATACCTTTTTCTCTTAGGTAATCGATTGCTGCTTCCATATTACCTTCTTTTTCAGTTAATGCTTTTTTACAGTCCATCATTCCTGCTGCTGTAATATCTCTTAATTCTTTTACCATTTTAGCTGTGATTTTCATTTGGATCCTCCTAAAATTATATTTACAGTCTCAAAGCGACTTTTTTTATTAATGTGCATATACATATTAATACAAGAAGAATTGAGTACAAAAGTACTCAATTCCGGTTTTGTATTTAATTACTTAGTTTCAGCTGGTGCTGCTTCCATACCTTTTCTACCTTCGATTACAGCGTTAGCCATGATAGTAGACATTAATGTTACTGATCTGATAGCGTCATCATTTGCTGGAATTGGGAATGTGATAGGATCTGGATCAACGTTTGAGTCAACCATTGCGATTACAGGAATTCCTAATTTATTAGCTTCTTCAACAGCTAAGAATTCTTTCTTAACGTCTACTACGAAGATTGCCTTAGGAGCTGCTGGCATGTTCTTGATTCCACCTAAGTTCTTGTCTAATTTTGCTAATTCTTTTCTTAACATAGAAGCTTCTTTCTTTGTGTAAGCTGCATCTAAAGTTCCATCTGCTTCTAATGCTTCTAATTCTTTTAATCTAGCGATTCTAGTTTTGATTGTTTGGAAGTTAGTCATCATTCCACCTAACCATCTGTTGTTTACATAGAACATTCCTGCTCTTTCAGCTTGTACTTTTACAGCTTCTTGAGCTTGCTTCTTAGTTCCAACGAATAATACGTCTCCACCGTCAGCTGCTACGTCTCTGATTACGTTATATGCAACTTCGATCATCTTTAAAGATTTGTGTAAATCTAATACGTGGATTCCGTTTCTTTCTGTGAAGATATATTTTCCCATCTTTGGATTCCATCTCTTAGCTTGATGCCCGAAATGCGCTCCTGCTTCTAATAATTGTTTCATAGTTACTACTGCCATTTTTGTGTTCCTCCTTGAATATTGTATTTGGTTTTTAAACTTCCGTTAAGCTCGAAACTAGGAGACCAATATAGACTGGCACCTTC
>CAZUGM010000078.1:0-8757 GCA_964619915.1 uncultured Fusobacteriaceae bacterium
GAAAACCGGTGAACCCGCAAGGGGTCTGGGTTCGAGTCCCAGTCTCATCGCCATATACGGAGAATTGGGAGAGTGGTCGAATCCGCTCCCCTGCTAAGGGAGTGTACCCTTAACCGGGTACCGAGGGTTCAAATCCCTCATTCTCCGCCATATAAAATCAAAGTCGGTTATGACCGCTTTTTTTTTACTCAATATGCGTACCTATAGCTCAATTGGATAGAGCGTCTGGCTACGGACCAGAAGGTTAGGGGTTCGACTCCTCTTAGGTACGCCATAAAAATAGTTGACATTATATCTTTTTTGTGATATTATGTCTTGTAAAATAAAAAATAAATATATAAGAAAAGAAGAGACGCCCGTTTCTCACCTTATCATCATTAAACAGGAGTTTAGATCTTAGGATCATGTTAGATGCATCAGGTTACGAATTAAAAATGTGGATGAGTTACAGATTAAATGAAAATTTAATTTAAGGAATAACTTTTACAGGGCGTGTTATCATGTCCTGTTTTTTTATATAATTTTGGAGGTGACTATTATTTCTAACAAAACTAGAATCAATGAAAGAATTAGAGCTAGAGAAGTAAGGGTAATATCAGATGACGGAGAGCAATTAGGAGTAATGACTTCAAGAGAAGCGTTGAGTATTGCAGCAGAAAGAAAACTTGACTTAGTAGAAGTTTCACCTACAGCTAAACCACCTGTATGTAAGATTATGGACTACGGAAAGTATAAATATGAGCAGGCTAGAAAAGCTAAGGAAGCTAAGAAAAATCAAAAGCAAGTTGTAGTTAAAGAAATTAAGTTTAAAGCTAGAATAGATGTACATGATTTTGAAACTAAAATAGGAAAGATTAGAAAGTTCATTGAAAAAGAACATAAAGTAAAAGCTAGTCTTATGTTATTTGGTAGAGAGAGAATGCATGCTGCACTAGGAATAAAAAAACTTGATGAAGTAGCTGAAATTTTTAAAGATGAAGCTATTGTTGATAAAAAGTATGGTGGACCGCAAAAGTTTATCATGTTATCACCATTAAAAAAATAAACACAAAATTGAAAGGAGGATATTTATTATGCCTAAAATGAAAACTCACAGAGGAACTGCTAAGAGAGTAAAAGTAACTGGAACAGGGAAATATATTACTAAGAAATCAGGAATGAGTCATATCTTAACTAAGAAAAAGACTAAGAGAAAGAGATCTTTAAACAAAGACATGGTATTACCTAAAGGTGCTGCTAGAATGATGGTAAGATTATTACCTACAGGTAAAGTTGGAAGATAATTATAATCTTTAAATAGATGTTAAGCAAATTTTTGAGATAGGAGGAACAAGCAATGTCAAGAGTAAAAACTGGTGTTATTAGAAGAAAAAGACATAAGAAAATATTAAAGAGAGCTAAAGGATTCAGAGGTGCATCTGGAGACGTATTCAAGCAAGCTAACCAAGCTGTAATGAGAGCAGAAGCTTTCTCTACAAGAGATAGAAAAGTTAGAAAGAGAAAAATGAGACAATTATGGATCATAAGAATAAACGCTGCTGCGAGATTGAACGAAGTAACGTATTCTAAATTCATGAACGGATTAAAGAAAGCTGGAATCGTTTTAGATAGAAAAGTTTTAGCTGACTTAGCTGTAAACAATGCAGCAGAATTTGCTAAATTAGCAGAAACTGCAAAAGCAGCATTATAAAAAAAATTAAAAGATTATCCTGTTGGATAGTCTTTTTTTTATAAGCTCAAAATTATAAAAAAACAAAATAGATGAAAATTAACCATGTGTATATATATTATATATGACGCGATTCAAATTTTATATATAAATGGTATGGTATGATGGAAATAGGTCTAATGATTCACTTATGTGAAAAAATCCAGTATATATGGTTTAAATCAACAATTTTATTTCAATGTCATAAGAAAAATTGATTTTTTATTAAAAGATATGTATAATTGTTAGTTGACATAGGTTCTATATTTCTTATACAATAGTTAGTAAGGGAATTAAAAGAGAGTAAAAAATATAAAAGCGCCTGAACTTCTGAATGAGTTCTCAATCTTTAATAAGTTATGAGATTAGAAGTTGACGAGGGCTAGGGAAAATCGAAAATCGGCGGGTACCCTAGAGGTTGTCACAACCTAAAGAAGGAACAAAAATAATCGGTGACGGTTATTACAAAAATCTTCTAGTGGCTGTTTTCTTTTAAAATACAACCCTTTAGATCTAGAGATCTAAACGAACATTTGAAATCAAATATTTTAGGAGGAAGTAAAAAATGTGTGGAATTGTAGGGTACATAGGAAACAAAAAAACGAAGGAAGTCTTATATAGCGGGTTATCAAAATTGGAATACAGGGGATATGATTCAGCTGGTATCTCGATTTTAAGCGACGACGGACTTATGAAAACATTTAAATCAGTAGGAAAATTAGCGAATTTAGGTGAAATAATAAAAGACAAAGAGATCCTAGGTCATGTAGGTATAGGACATACCAGATGGGCAACTCACGGAGTACCCAGTACTAGAAACTCCCATCCCCATAATTCACAGGACAATAAACTATCTCTTGTACATAATGGGATAATAGAAAATTATGCAGAATTGAGGGAAGAGTTGAAAGGTAAAGGATATAAATTTTTATCCGATACAGATACGGAAGTTATCGTTCACTTATTAGAGGACAACTATACTGGAGATCTATTGGAATCTGTATTTAAAATATTACCGATCTTAGATGGCGCCTATGCAATAGGAGTAATTTCATCGGATCAGCCTGATCTATTGGTAGCTGCCAGAAAGGGATCACCATTAGTTATAGGGTTGGGAGCGGAGGAAAAATATATAGCCTCAGACGTACCGGCGATCCTGGAATATACTGATAAAGTAATATTTTTAGAAGATGGAGATGTAGCTTCATTAAAAAAAGATGAGATAAAGATATGGGATCTGGATAGAAATGAAAAATCAACAAAAGAAACAAAGATAGAATGGTCGTTGGAAGCTGCTGAAAAAGGCGGATACGATCACTTTACCCTAAAGGAAATCCATGAACAGCCAAAGGTTATCGCAGAGACTTTAAATGGAAAAATAAAGGGTGACAGTGCTGTCATAGATGAGATCACACTATCAGAAGAAGAGTTAAAAAATATAACTAAGATTCATATGGTGGCCTGCGGAACATCTTATCATGCTGCTTTAGTAGGAAAATATATGATAGAGCAGGAGTTAAGAATACCGGTTGAAGTAGAGGTGGCCTCTGAATTCAGGTATAAAAATCCTATAATTGCTGAGACAGACCTGGTGATATTGATATCTCAATCAGGAGAAACGGCAGATACATTGGCAGGGCTGAGAGAAGCTAAGAAAAGCGGAGCTAAGGCAATCGGAATAATCAATGTAATGGGGAGTACTATATCCAGGGAAGCAGATGGGACAGTGTATACCAATGCAGGTTTAGAGATAGGAGTAGCTTCTACTAAAGCATTTGTATCACAGTTGGTAGCACTGTATATCTTGACTTTATACCTAGGTGAGAAAAAAAATATATTAGATGCAGAGAGAAGAAGATATATAATTGAAAATTTAAGAAAATTACCAAATATTGTAGAAAAAATATTAGAAATAGAAGATGATATCAAGGAAAAAGCAGCAATATTAGATGATGTAGCATCTAGTATATTCATAGGTAGAAATATTAATACAGCAATAGCCTATGAGGGTGCTTTAAAATTGAAGGAAATCTCATATATCCATGCAGAGGGTTACCAATCAGGAGAATTGAAGCATGGTCCTATAGCACTTATAAATGAAGAGTGTCCGTTGATAGCAATAGCTACCAAAAGTGATACCTATGATAAAGTTAAATCCAATATTGAGGAAGTAAGAGCCAGAGGCGGAAAAGTATTGACGGTAGCAACTGTAGGAGATAAAGAAATATCAGGAATATCAGATGAAGTTATCTATATACCGGAAATAGATGAATTGTTTTCACCAGTAATAAATGTTATACCATTGCAGATATTATCATATTATGCAGCTGTAAATAGAGGTGTAGATGTAGATAAACCTAGAAATTTAGCGAAATCTGTAACAGTAGAATAAGGAGTTATGATGCTTTTTTAGAATCAGGGGGGAGAGAGATGTTAAGAACAACAATATTTATGGAGATTAATGAGGTGGAGAACCTGGATGAGAGAAGAGTGGATCTGAGATCAGAACTAATTTTTAATCCGGATAATCGTATGGCTTTAAAGGAGTTAGGAGCAATACTCTGTTTTCAAAAAAAAACAGATGATGCCATAGATGTCTACAAGAAAATGTTGGAATTAGAACCTAAAAATGCAGAGTATATGGCATATATGGGGTATCTTTATTATGAAAAGGATGATTTTCCAGAGGCTATTGAGTTGTTTAATAAAGCTTTAGATATAGATCCGGAAGCTCCATTTGTATACTTTTTATTAGGGAATGCTTATTCACGGATAGGAAGGATAGTGGATGCTATAAGAGCTTATGATTTAGCAATATTTTTAGACTTTGATATATATGATGCTCATGTAGAATTTGCTATAAAATATGAGAGAATGGGACGTTTAAAAAGAGCTGTAAAGGAATATATCGCAGCTTATGAAATTGACCCGAGAGATGAAGCACTTAAAGAAAAAATAGATTTTTTAAGAGAAAAAATCGGAAATGAAATCTAGGTTACTAAAATTAAAAAGAGGGGAGATGATGAGTCATCTCTCCTCTTTTATTTAAATAGATCTTGGAAGCTCTATAGTTACAGTGGTTCCCTTGTTGAATTCACTTTCAATATAGATATTTCCACCATGTAGTTTGACAATATCCTTTACAATGGAAAGACCCAACCCGAAGCTGTTTTTTTGTCTGTTTCGACTTTCATCCTGGATATAAAACCTCTCAAAAACATGTTTTAAGTTTTCTTTTGGGATTCCTTTTCCCTGGTCTTTTACTACTATATAGTGGTATTTTCTCTTATGAAATGAATCGATGGAGATCTCTCGATTTTCAAGTGTATATTTAGAACTATTTTTTAATAGTTCCCTCAATGCTTGAAGGATCAGGTCTTTATCGGCATTTAAAATAGATTTTTTATTTCGTATAATTTTATAGCTATGATCCTTATCTATAAGTTGTTGTTTTTCCATGAGTTCCTGAATTAAACCGGATATTTCAAAGGGAATAATATTATTTTCTAATATTTTGTTTTCTTTGCGAGCTAAAAAAAGAAGTTTTTTTAGCAGATTTTCCATATTGTTCACTTCTTTTAAAATCTCTGCAATACCCCGGTCAACCATAATGGGATCAGACTTTGCCCCGGCATTTAAAAGATCGGTATAACCTTTTATCACTGCTAAAGGTGTTCTGAGTTCATGGGAAGCGTTGGAAATAAATTTATTTTGAGACTTAAAGGAAATATCTAATCTATCGATCATCTCGTTTATAACTATTGAGAGTTTCCCCAGTTCATTATTTGGATTTATAATGGTGATTCTTTTACTTAAATCATGTCTATTAATTTTTTTTACAGTCTTGGTGATCTCGTGTATGGGTGATTGGATGATCTTATCGATCTTTCTTACCACACCAAGGGAGATCATTATAATAAAAATACTAGAAAAGAAAAGAGAGTTCATAAGAGCTATAGTATCGTTTTTCACTTCATCTGAATCAGAATAAATCTGAAGGTATACCTCCTGCTCTCCGAACTTTAATAATAAGTTCTTTATAATCAAGGCGTTTTTCTTACTCAATATAAATTGGAATTCACCTAAATCTTTTTTATAGTCGTGAACAGATTCAGTAGCTTCACTGGAAAAAAAGATATCTTCATATATTAAATTAATATGCAAAGAAGGCTGGTCTCCCTGGGTTATAGCAAATTCAGCTATTTTTTTACGGATTAATTTGATAGCTGAAGCTTTATTTAAGTGTTTAACAGCTTCTAATTCCTTGTGAACAACAAGGGAAGTTTTATTTATTTCAGATTTAATTCTTCTATTTTCCCAATTTAAAAATACCAGGATAATAACTATGTGGATAGAGATTAAAATAACCAGCATAGATGACAGATAGGAGGTGATTACAGTACGTTTAATAGATATATGTTTATCCATAAATTACCTTATTATATATCCGATACCTCTAACATTTTCAATTAGTTTTTCAGAAAAATCCTTATCTACTTTATTTCTAAGGTAGTTGATGTATACTGATACAATATTATTGTTTTCCTCATAGAAACCTTGCCATAATTTATTTATAATTTCTTCCTTACTTATTACTTTTCCTTTGTTCTCCAATAAAAGCTGTAATATCTTTAATTCTTTTTTTGTTAAATTTAATTCTACTCCGTCTCTTTCAGCTCTATAGGTATCTAAAAATATAGTGATTCCTTTATGAGTAAGAATTTTAGGTTTAGAATTTTTAGATTTTTTAGTGTTGGCCTTTATTCTTGCTAAAAGTTCAGCAAATTCAAATGGTTTTGTCAGGTAATCGTCGGCTCCGGCATCAAAGGCAGAGATCTTATCATTGATACTGTCTTTAGCTGTCAGCATAATTACAGGAACTTCAGAAAAAGTCCTGATTTCCTTACAGACATCAATTCCGCTTCCATCTAAGAGCATGATATCTAAAATAATTAAGTTGTAATCATATTCTTTTATTAGTTTAATTGCTTCCTCTCCCCTGGGGGTAATAACGGTATCGTAGTGAGCATATTTCAGTTGGAATTCCAATAGTTGTGAAAGGCTGTTATCATCTTCAACAATAAGAATTTTTTCCATGGTATATCATCTCCTTGTATTTAAATAATGTTATGAATGCCCTTAAAATTAATAAAAATGGAACCTAAGGCTATCCATTCAAATAAAATAACGGTATTATATATAACTATTATACTACATTTTTATATAAAAGATGAATATATTTTAAGAGGGAATTAAGAGGAAAGTATTATTATTTTTAGTGGAAAAAAAACGAGAAAAGTATTAGAATGAATTTAATACAATGTTTAGAGTTTATGCAGTAGAGCAGGAAAATGCTATTAAACAAAGGGCAGGTATAGGGGGGAGAGAGTGAAAAAAATAAATTTGGTAATTTTGATGATAATAATAGGAATATCGGTTTATTCTATGGATATCTCTACTTTGGTCAGGATAAAAATTATGGAAAAGGAGATAGAAAAAATTTTTATTGCTGGTCATTCTCAAATACCTAATGGGGGTAAACCAATAGACTGTGAAGTTGAGGTGAATTTATTTGAAACAAGCGGAGTGGTAAGGCTTATAGCCAAAAATATTGTAGAGATAAACGAGTTAATCACAAAATCTGAAGGTGGATTTTTTGATGAATACTTCCAAAAGATAGTGGAGTTAATAAAAAATCAGGTGAAATTTAAAGACTACGAAGTGAATCTAATTTTTGTAAGTGAGGAAGAGAATAAATTAATAGCCAGAAGATATTATATAATATAGGTAAAAAAAGACTTATTCATCGTCCATGAATAAGTCTTTTTTTCTATTATTTTAGAGTTTTAGATCTCCGTACTTAATCCAGTTCTTTTTTCTCATAAATTCACTTATGAAATAAGTTAAAATACCTGGAAGAATAAAGTGTAACATTAAAATACCTAAGATTCCATCTATCCCCATGGTCTTAAAGGTTCCTATCTGCCCGACCAATCCGGAAGTTCCCATACCGGCACCGATTGAATTGTTTTTCATATGAAAAACAGTGGTTGCCAAGGGTCCTAAAATTGCAGAAGTTATAATAACAGGCAGAGCAACAATTGGTTTTTTTAGAATATTGGGAACTTGCAGCATAGATGTCCCCAACCCTTGTGAAACCAGCCCTCCTACTTTATTTTCCCTATAACTGGAAACTGCAAATCCGATCATATGGGTGGCGCATCCAACTGTAGCAGCCCCGGCTGCAATTCCTGATAACCCCAGAGAGATTGAGATGGCAGCACTGGAGATAGGCAGAGTTAAGATGATCCCCATAACCACAGAGAGAGTAATTCCCATAGGGATAGGGTGAAGAGTGGTAAGGGTGTTTATGAGTATCCCAACCTCTTTCATAAAATTAACCATAAAAGGTGAAACTAAGCCGGATGCAATTCCTCCGGTAAGAATGGTTAAAGATGGAATTAGGAGGATATCAAACTTGGTCTTCCCGCTTACCCATCGGCCTATTTCGGCTCCTACAAGGGAAGCTATAAAAGCTCCTACAGGTTCCCCTATGGTTATACCTCCACCGGCAGTAATGGTTCCTGCACCTAGAGCACCGCAGATGATGGCTGAAAATATGGCCAAAGGATGAACTTTTAAACTATATGCCACACCGGCACCGATGGCAGGACCCATCATCCATTGGGCTATCTGACCATAGTGGGAAATAAAATTAAGACCTGTATAAGCCCCGATTTGCTTTAGGATAAGACCGATTATAAGGGATGAAAAAAGCCCCAAAGCCATTCCGTTCAAGACCTTGGTAAGATAGGTTATCCCCGATCTGAAGATATTTTTGTTTTGTTTTAAACTACCAATATTAGTTGTCATAATTAACTCCTTTATATTTTTTTTTGCTACCATAATTGTATCATAAGTATTATAAAAATAAAAATTCCAATGGATAAACTGTAATAATTTATTCACTTTACTTTAGTTAAAAAGATTGACTTTTTCTTACAAAAATGATATCATTAGTAGCTATTTAACACGTTAGGTATTTCTAG
>CAZUGM010000079.1:0-8745 GCA_964619915.1 uncultured Fusobacteriaceae bacterium
AGAGGGATCGATGAAGTTGTGGTAAATTTAGCCACAGAAAAAATGAGGGTAAAATTCAATAAAAAAGAGATAAAATTATCTCAGATCAGAAAAAAAGTGGAGAGTCTGGGATTTAAAGCTGTAAAGGATGAGAAAGATCTGGATTTTGACAAAAAAAAATTGGAATTGAAGAGAAAATGGTATGAGTTGATGGGGCTGCTGTTTTTTGGAGGGCTAATATTATATATAGCCATGGGATCTATGCTGGGAGCTTCTTTGCCCGAAATTATTGACCTGGATAAAAATCCAATGAATTTTGCAACAATTCAGCTGTTGTTTACTATACCGGTAGTTTATCTTGGAAGAAGATTTTATCTGGTAGGGTTTAAAGTTTTATTCAGAAACCCCAATATGGACAGCCTGATAGCCATCGGTACAGGAGCAGCTATATTGTACAGCCTATATGGAACCCTTGAAATTTATATGGGGAATCCAGCCATGGCACATCACTTGTACTATGAATCAGCAGTAGTGATCTTAGCACTTATCTCTTTGGGGAAATATTTGGAGGAGGTAAGCAAGGGAAAAACCTCGGAAGCTATTAAAAAGTTGGGAAGTTTAAGACCTAAAATGGCAGCTCTTATGAAAGACGGCGAGATCATAGAGGTAGAGGTAGAAGAGGTGGAAGTAGGAGATGTTGTACTGGTTAAACCTGGAGAAAAAATTCCTGTAGACGGAGTGGTAATAAACGGCCAGACCAGTGTGGATGAATCTATGCTGACCGGTGAAAGTATACCTGTGAAAAAAAGAATAGGAGACCGAGTTGTAGGAGCCAGTATAAATAAAAATGGGAGTATCCAGATAGAAACCAAGGCTACAGGAGAAGACACAACTCTGTCCCATATAATAAAATTAGTAGAGGATGCCCAAGGATCTAAAGCCCCCATTGCAAGGATGGCAGATATAATCTCGGGATATTTTGTACCTGCAGTTATAGTGATTGCCGTGATTTCATCAGCTCTATGGTATCTGGCAGGAAAATCAGGATGGGTGGAGCTAAATAATGCCCCAAGTATATTTTCTCTGACTATATTCATAGCGGTACTGGTTATAGCATGCCCGTGTTCTCTGGGACTTGCCACTCCTACAGCTATCATGGTAGGAACTGGTATGGGAGCTAAGAATGGTATCCTCATAAAGGGTGGAGAAGCATTGGAAACAACCCATAAACTGGATTATATAATTTTTGATAAAACAGGAACCATTACCTTGGGGAAACCTGTGGTGACGGATATAGCGGAATCGGAGGAAAATGAAGTAACAGATAGAGAAAAATTATTACAGCTGGCCGGGTCCCTTGAAACTCATTCTGAGCATCCCTTGGGAGAAGCAATAATAGAGGAAGTAAAGACCAAAGGATTGAAGTTTTTAAAGGTAAGCGGGTTCAATTCAATAACAGGAATGGGAATATCAGGAGTAGTTGAGGAAAAGGCCGTCTTGGTCGGAAATGAAAAACGGATGGTAAAAAATAATGTAGAAGTATTGCCTAAAGATAAAGAGAGGATAGATCAGCTGGCCAAGCAGGGAAAGACACCTATGATGATCGCTGTAGAGGGGAAATTTAGCGGGATGATAGCAGTGGCTGATCCGGTGAAGGAAAGCAGCAAAAAAGCTATTCAAAATTTAAAAGATATGGGAATACAGGTAGCCATGATAACTGGAGATAATAAAAAAACAGCAGATGCCATAGGGGAACAGGTGGGAATAGACCTGGTATTGTCTGAAGTAATGCCAGAGGACAAGATAGGAGAGGTAAAAAAATTACAGGAGCAGGGATACAGAGTAGGGATGGTAGGAGACGGGATAAATGATGCTCCTGCACTGGCCCAGGCAAATATCGGGATAGGGATAGCCACAGGAACAGATGTAGCTATGGAGTCAGCGGATATAGTACTTATGAAAAGCGATTTAAAGGATGTAGCAGTGGCTATAGAGCTCAGTCGTGCTACCATTAAAAATATTAAACAGAACTTATTCTGGGCATTTGGGTATAATACTCTTGGGATACCGGTAGCAGCAGGAGTACTCTACCTATTTGGCGGACCGCTGTTGAATCCGATGATAGCAGGAGGAGCCATGGCAATGAGTTCAGTTTCTGTGGTGAGTAATGCATTGAGACTGAAATTGTTTAAAAGCAGATATTAGACACTTTTTTTCTGGTTATAAGGAAATTAGGATGTCACAAAGGAAGCAAAAGTAATGAAGTGAGTTGGAACAATAAAAAGATTAAAATAAATATTTTAGTCACGGATTACACAAATTAATATGGATTAAAAAAAAATTAAATATGAGGGAACTATAAAAGGAGGGATGAGATGTCAACATGCTGTGCAGAAAAGAAGGCGCACCACAATGAGGAGTTAAAGAGAAAATTAAAAAACAGGTTAAACAGGATTGAAGGACAGGTCAGGGGGATAAATAAGATGGTAGAAGAGGATGTATACTGTGATGATATACTGACTCAGATATCCTCTATAAGGAGTGCCCTCAGCGGAACAGCCAACCTTTTGTTGGAAGCTCATATGAAATCCTGCATGATTCAGCAGCTGTCTGAGGGGAAAACAGAGGTCATAGATGAACTTCTGGTGACTATAAAGAAGATGATGAAGTAGAGTTGACCCTCATCCGCCCTTTGGGCACCTTCTCCCTACAAGGGAGAAGGGAAAATGAAAAAAGGAATCTAAATAAAAGTAAAAAAATTAAAATTCTAAAGGCTGAGTAATTAGTTTTACTTGGCCTTTTTTATATTATTTAATGCCTTGATAATATTAGGAAATTAACATATAATTTTAGTAATAAACTATAAACATTTTAGGAGAAATTTTATGATATTAATGATAGATAATTACGATTCTTTTACCTATAATCTGGTTCAGTATTTAAATGAGCTGGGGGAAGAGGTAAGGGTATATAGAAATGACGAGATAAGTCTGGAGGAAGTCAGGGAATTAAATCCTGAGATGATAGTGATATCTCCCGGGCCCAAAACACCGGATGAGGCAGGAATAAGTGTGGAAATAATAAAAAACTTTTATAAAACTATACCTATATTGGGAATTTGTCTGGGGCATCAGTCTCTGATTCAGATATTAGGCGGGAAGATAATAAAAGCTGAAACACCGGTTCATGGAAAGGTAGAAGCGATAGGGCATACCGGGATAGGAGTTTTTAAAGACCTTAAAAATCCAATCAAGGTGACAAGGTACCATTCCCTTATAGCCGACAGGAATAAACTGCCGGAACAACTCATGATTACAGCAGAGACATCTGACGGTGAAATAATGGGAGTGAGACATAAGAGGTATCTTTTGGAAGGAGTGCAGTTTCACCCGGAAGCTCTCTTAACAGAGTGCGGGCATGAGATGCTGGCTAATTTTTTAGAAGAAGCCAAAAAAACTGAAAAAAAGTATCAGTTTTAGTTGAAAATGTATAATGCGCAATTGACAACTAAGGTCAGAAGATCTTTTTGTCGCAGATTTTCTCTGTGAAACTTTATTTAAAGCTCGGTGAATCTCTGTGTTAAAAGGTTTTAAATTTAATTGGTGATCATTTGTGCAATTCGTGATAAAAGAAATAATTGTATTTTAGGAGTAGAAGATGAAAAAAGCAAAGATAGTAGAGTTTAAAAGCCAGTTAAATAGTATGGAGTTATTCGAAGCTGTAAAAAAAGATGGAAACTATCCGTTTTTTTTGGATAGCGGGATGGACAGTGAAAAATTGGGGAGGTATTCATTTATAGGGGTAGATCCATTTTTAATGATAAAGTCAGAAGGAAACAGGGTAAGTCTGGAAGAAGACGGTAAGATAGAAACAATGGATGGAAATCCTCTGGACATCTTACAGGAAAATTTGGATCTGTATAAAATTCAGAAGGAGGAGATTCCCTTTGTAGGCGGAGGAGTCGGATACTTTTCCTACGAATTGGCCCACCTAATGGAGAAACTGCCAAATACAGTAAAAAAAGATGTGGATATACCTGAAATGGTGATGGGTTTTTATGATGGGGTCGTAATAATAGATCACAGAGATGATAAAAAATATATAGGAGCAGTAGGATTTAAAGAAAATATAGAGGAAATAATAAAAAAAATAGAAAATAATATAAAACAAGCGGAAAAACAATTGATAATTGATAATGAGAAATTAAAAATTAAAAATACGAAAGAATCAGTTGAAATTAAGGATAGAGAAATAGTTTCTAATATGAGTGAGGAGTATTACTTAAAAAGTATACAAAAATTAAAGGACTATATCTATTCCGGGGATATATATCAAGTCAACTTTACCCAGAGATTTGAGTGTGATTTTCAAGGGGATTCCAATGAATTATATAAAAATTTAAAGTCAATAAATCCGGCTCCCTTTGCTGCATATTTAGACTTTGGAGAGGGAATAATAGTCTCCAGCTCACCGGAAAGATTTATAAAGTTAACTGACAGGACGATAGAAACCAGACCTATGAAGGGAACCAGACCCCGTGGAAAATCAAAAATAGAGGATGAAAAACTGAAGGAAGATCTGGTAAATAGTGAAAAAGACAGGGCCGAACTGCTGATGATAGTAGATCTTATGAGAAATGATATCAGCAGGGTGGCTGAAACGGGAAGTGTAAAGGTGACGGAGTTATTTCATCTGGAAGAATATGCCACAGTATTACAGATGGTAGCTACAATACAGGGGAAATTAAAGGAAGAATTGTCGGCAGTGGACATAATAAAAGCAACATTTCCAGGAGGATCTATAACAGGTGCTCCTAAAATAAGGGCTATGGAGATCATCGACGAACTGGAAACAACAACCAGAAATATATATACCGGGAGTATAGGATATCTGGGATTTGACGGGGATATGGATCTGAATATTGCCATCAGAACTATAGTTTTAAAGGATAAGAAGGCATATTTTCAGGTAGGAGGGGGAATCGTCTGGGATTCAGATCCCCACGAAGAATATGAAGAAAGCCTGGTAAAGGGCAGGGCATTGGTGAAGGCATTAAACATAACTTAGGAGTTGAGTATGATGAATTACATAATTTCAAACAATAAATTCATATCATCGGATGAATTTAAGCTGGATATAGAAGATGGTTTGCTATATGGATACGGGGTTTTTGAAACAATTTTATTGAAAAACAAAAAATTAATTTATTTGGAAGAACATTACAATCGATTGATTAAAGCAGTTGAAAGACTCAAGATAAATATGGATCTGAATCTTGAAAAATTAAGTCTGTATTTAAACCTCTATATCCAGAAAAACTCCTTAGAAAATTCTGTTTTGAGAATAACGGTCCTTAAAAATTCCGACTCATTTGATATGCTGGTAACCCACAGGGAAAATAGGTATAAGAGTTCAAAATATAGAGAGGGGTTTAAGATGGAAATATCTGAATTTAAAAGAAATCCAAATTCTATAATATCCGGGATTAAATCGGTGAATTATCTAGAAAACATATATGCCCTTAGGGAAGCCAAAAAGTTAGGCAGTGATGAGGTGTTATTTTTGGACTGTAAAAATTATATATCTGAAGGGGCAACCTCCAACATATTTTTTATTAAAGATGGTGTGGTCCACACCCCTACAAAGGAGTGCGGCCTATTAAAGGGGATAATTAGAGGAAAACTTATAGAAATTATAGAAAAAAATAAGCACTTGAAGTTAAAGCAAGGATTTTTCACACTAAAAAAATTATTGGAAGCAGATGAGGTATTTTTGACCAACTCTATAATGGGAATTATGCCGGTATCAAAGATAAATCACACAACTTATGATCTAAAGAAATATCGTATAACAGACCTATTGGCAGAGGAACTCAGTAAATATTAATCAGAAGAAAAAGATAGGCCTATAGATAAAAAGTTTTGGAAAATAAATAAGGTACTAGGAGGCATAGGATGAAAATACACAGAAAAATAACGGTATTAATGGGAATGTTACTTATAGCAATAGTTTCTGTTGCTCAAATAGATGCGGAAAAAAAAGAACAGATGAATAAGGTGTTATCGGACATATCTTTTTCACTGGAAACAACTCACTATAAAAATATAGATATAGATGATGAATTTTCTAAAAATGTACTAAAAAATTATCTGGACACACTGGATTATAATCATCAATATTTTACCCAGGCTGAGGTCGATGAAATCTATAAAAAGTGGGGAAAACAATTAGATGATGATTTTTTAAACGGAAATTCAAAAGCGGCTTTTGAAATATATGATGTTTATAAAGCTGCTGTAGAGAGGGTTAATAGATACCAGACTAAACTGTTAAAAAATCCTAAAGATTTAGATTTTACTCTGGATGAAAAGTTGGTCTATGACAGGGAAGAGGAACCATATTTTTTGACAAAAGAAGAATACGAAAATCATTGGAAGAAGATGCTGAAATCATCGATATTATCTCTGGAAGACTATGAAGAACTTACATATGAAGAGAGTATTGACAGGATGAAGAGCAGGATGGTAACGAGAAAAAAATTGCTGGATAAAAAAACTGCAGATGATATATATTCATATTTTGTAAATGCTTTTTTAAAGGAGTATGATCCTCATACTACCTACCTTTCAGCTAAGGAAATAGCAGATTTTAACATAAGTATGAAGCTGCAGCTCTCAGGAATAGGAGCGGTACTTACCGGGGAAAAGGGGTTTATTAAGGTTGTAAAAATCATGCCGGACGGACCTGCTGCAAAGGGGAAGGAACTCCAGCCTGAGGATAAAATAATAGCTGTAGCCACAGATGGAAAGACATTTGAAGATATAATGGCCTGGCCTCGGGGAGATGCTGTAAATCTTATCAGAGGAAAGGAGGGAACTACTGTAAAATTAAGGGTAATTCCAAGTGGCAGTAAGACGGCTAAAGAATATACCTTTGTAAGGGAAAATGTGAAATTAGAGGATAAGGGAGCCAGGTATTTTATAAAGGAAGCTAGATCCAAGAACTCCAACTATAAGATAGGGGTAATAAATCTCCCTTCATTTTATATGGATTTTGATGCTTACAGTAAGGGAGATAAAAATTATAAGAGTACCACAAGGGATGTAAAAAAAATTATTGAAAAATTAAATAAGGAAAATATAGATGGGTTGATCATAGATCTCAGAAATAATGGGGGGGGATCCCTCAGCGAAGTGAATAATCTTATGGGGTTATTTATACCCTATGGTCCTGTAGTTCAGGTAAAGGAAGGGGGCCGTGTGAGTTATTTAGGGGACAGCGATATGACAACTTATTTTGATAAGCCGGTGATAGTTATGGTGAACAGACTTAGTGCATCTGCATCTGAAATTTTTGCAGCAGCAATGCAGGACTATAGACGTGGACTAATTGTAGGGACTCCTACTTTTGGAAAGGGAACAGTACAGACCATAAAACAGTTAGACCTTGGAGAGTTAAAATATACAAATGGTAAGTTTTACCGTATAGACGGGGGAAGTACACAGCATAAAGGTGTAACACCGGACATCCTATTCCCGCCTACATATGACAGTGCAGAGGTAGGAGAGAGTTCGCTGGATAACCCCCTTCCTTGGGATGAGGTGGAATCTCTGATAAACGGAGAAAACAGTATAAATAACAATAAATTGAAAGAATATTTATCCAAAAAACATAAGGAGCGGGTAGCGAATAATCCTGACTTTATCTATAATATGGAAAGATATGCTATTGTTCAGGAGATAACAAAGGATAAAGAGGTTTCTTTGAATAGAACAGTCAGAAAGATGGAAACAAAAGAAATAGAAGATAAGTGGCTGAAGATAACCAATAAAAAGATGACGGCTAAAAATAAACCGCAACTTAAAGATTACAAGGCCTTGGAAGAATATAATAAAGAAAGAGCTAAAAAGGATGAACTAGAACTATTGAAAAAAGACGGTGAAATTATAGAGACTGTAAAAATATTAGCCGATGAAATAGCTATAGGAAGAAAAAGATAAAAACTAAAAGCCTGGGTTTTGTAAAGTACAAAACCCAGGCTTTTAAAATTAAAAAATACTAATAAATTATCACAGTAGTTACGCTTAGAAAAAACTAAGGAAATAATTAAAAAAAACTTAGAAAATTTATTGACTACAATAAAATAGGGAAGTATAATTGGTTTATAAGGTATAGAGAAGGGGGAATTTTATGATAACGGTTACAGCTAAAAAAGAAAGTCATCCAAAGGGATTTTGGTTGATGTGTTTTACTATTCTATGGGAAAGATTTAGTTATTATGGAATGACAGCTATACTGGTTTTGTTTTTTACAGCGAACTTAACCCAGGGTGGATTGGGGATGGATGTAAAAACTGCTACTTCTGTTTTTGGTTTTTTTACTGGGTTTATCTACTTAACACCGATAATTGGCGGCTGGCTGGCAGATAATTATTTAGGACAGCAAAAATGCATATTTATAGGGTGTGTACTCATAGGAATAGGAGATCTTATTTTATTTGGCAGTCAGAGCCATATGACATTATACATAGCTTTGATAACTATAATAATAGGAAATGGTTTTTTTAAAGCCAGCGGAACCAATATTATAGGAAACCTATATCCCAAGGAGGATACTGCTAGAAAAGATGCAGCTTATAGTCTGCAATATACAGCAGTTAATTTAGGATCATTTTTAGCACCTTTAATAATAGGTGTATTTGCAGATAATTTATTTTCTGTAGTCTGGGCAGAAGGAACGATTATATTTTATGGATATAAAGCAGCT
>CAZUGM010000080.1:0-4738 GCA_964619915.1 uncultured Fusobacteriaceae bacterium
GTCTTACGGTATACAAGGAGAAGGAGCAGGGATATTGATTGATAGGATAGAGGGTGAATTTTATAATGTCATGGGATTCCCAATTTCCAAATTTGTAGATGATCTAAAAGAACATGGAATAAAAATACAAGACATAATAGAGTTGTAGGAGGATCAAATGTTAAAAATATTAAAGTTAACCAAAAATATGTTTGGGATTTTTTCAGAAGACCTGGGGATAGATTTAGGGACAGCAAACACATTGGTGTGTGTAAAAAATAAAGGCGTAGTATTGAATGAACCGTCAGTAGTATCTATAAATACAAGAACAAAGGATATGATTGCGGTAGGGGAAAAGGCAAAAAAAATGAGAGGAAGAACTCCTGATAGTTGTGAGGTAATAAGACCTTTAAAAAATGGAGTGATAGCAGATTATGAAATAACAGAAAAAATGCTTCGTGAATTTTATAAAAGGGTTCACAAAAGAACTTTTCTGAGCAGCCCAAGAGTTGTAATATGTGTTCCGGCAGGGGTCTCCCAAGTAGAGAGAAGAGCTGTAATAGATGTAACATTAGAAGCGGGAGCCAGGGAGGCTTACTTAATAGAGGAGCCTATGGCAGCAGCTATTGGAGTAGGTATAAATATCTTTGACCCTGAAGGAAATTTAATAGTTGACATAGGCGGCGGAACCACAGAGATAGCAGTAATTTCATTGGGGGGAATAGTAAGAACATCTTCATTGAAAATTGCAGGAGATAAATTTGATATAGCTATAGGGGAATATGTGAGACAGAGACATGATCTGCTTATAGGTGAAAAAACAGCAGAAGATATTAAGATAAACATAGCTACCGCCTTGGCAGGAGATGAAGAGGTAACATATGAAATAAGTGGAAGAAATATCCTGAACGGGTTACCTAAAAATGTTATTATATCTTCATTGGAAGTACAGGAGGCAATAATGCCACTGATAAAGAAGGTAGTTGAAGAGATAAAATTGGTATTGGAAAAAACACCACCTGAACTGTCAGCAGATATTAAGAGGAAGGGAATAATATTAACAGGTGGAGGAGCCGGGATAAGAGGCTTAGACCAAAAGATAGCAGAAAGTATCCAATTAGAGGTCAGACCCTCTGAGAACCCATTAAATTGTGTAGTGAATGGAATAGAAGTATTATTACAGAATTTTGATGAATATAAGAGTGTTTTGATATCTCCAGAGAAAGACTATTAAATAAAAAGGGGAGGGGGAATATGAAAAAAAATATACTACTTTTTTTCATTCTAAAAACCCTCCTTTTTTCGAGCAGTGAATTCATAACTTCCAATGGAGAGCTAAGTTTTAAATACAGTGAAAAATACAATAAAATAACCAGATTTAATGGAAATATGGAAACTAATAAAACTGATATAGACAGTATAGAAGTTGGAATATATTACAAGGGAGAACACTATCTCTTGTCAGATTATATAATTTCTAAAAGGTTTATTCCTCAAACAAATATATTTGAGACTGTTGCCAAGCTTCCATATGGGGAAATTAAAACCACTTACATCCCATCTATGGTAGATAAAAATTCTTTTTACATCATAAATAACTACGAGATAAAAAAAGACAAAACTTTGGAATTTTTATATCTTTTCAATATGTCAGATAGAAACGGAATAATCGAATACAAAAAAACAAAGGATTATTATAGGTATAATGAAAACATTTATATAAAAAATTTAAAAAATTCAATGATGGGATATATAGTTCCAGCCAGTGATCTAGAAGTCGTTAAATTGAAAAAAATAGAGGGTTTTACTATAAAGTACAGGGATCAAAGGATGATAATGTCCAGTAAAGTAAGGTTGTCAGATCGTGAAAAATCAGATATAGTTCAGGTTAGATATGAAAAAGTTCCAGATTTTTTATCTTTTCAAAGTTCTGAAAGGCTGCTGTCCTTGGAAAAAACATATTGGAAGGGATGGCTAAAGCCGATACCTTCGAGGGCTGATAAGACAACCCAAAAGATAATGGAGAGGTTTTTGATCTATCTGAAAACGTCTACCGATGGATTTGATTATTATACCAATATAGGCTTAAGGGAGACGTCTAAAACCAGAGATACACTCTACACCGCTATGACATTCATAAAATATGGATATCTTGATGATGCTGAACAGATTTTGACTAGGATATTGGAGAAGGAGGAGGAGTTCTCCTACCTCAACAGATCCAGACTGACATCCCAAGAGGTTCAGGAAGCATATGTATACCTTAGTTATCTAAAAAAATCAGATGATACTAAATTTTATGCTGAACATATAGAAAAAATTCAAAAGAAAATTCAAAAAATAGTGGAAGGCATAAGACAGGATATCAATAAAAAAAATATCTTAGAAAAAGGTTATGAATTTAAGACCTACTACTATACCTATAATCTTTTAAAGTTATATAGGGAGATAGGTGGTGACACAAAATATATTTCTATGGAAAAAGTATTGGAAAACTACCTCTTTAAAAATTTTATATCAGATGATGGGATAAAAAAATATGTGGTGGATAAAAAAAATACTTATTCTAAGTGGGAATACCTGTTATTCTACGATGATGTAGAAGCCAAAAGATTGATAGATAAACTTTATAGTGACTGTATTTTTAAGAGATATCCTTATTTTAGTGGTGAAAAAAATGTAGATGTTGAAACAAATTTAAGCCTGTTAGGAGGACTTTACCTAAATGATTTGGAGCGGTTTGGAGATATTAATCTATTGCAGCTCAATGAAGATATAGTTGGAAACGCTATGAAAATACCGAATAAAATTTATTTGACAGGTGGAAAAAGGTATGAAGTCAATGGTATCGATATATACCTGACATCTAAATACTTGAACACCGTATATGATAGGAGTGAAGAATGAAAAGGGAAAAAATTGGAAAAGAGATAGAAGCTATGCTATATTTGGCCTCAGAATTAGAGATAAAAGAATTGGCTAAATTTTATAATCTAAATATGGAAAAGATGGTGGAATGCTTAGATAAATTAAGGGAAGAAAAAAAAGATTCCGGAATAAACTTAAAAATTGAAAAGGGAATGGTATATTTTGAAACCAATCCTAAATACGGAGAGGTTGTTCATAATTTTTTCAATCAGGAGAGTAAACCTAAAAAATTATCCAGGGCAGCTATGGAAACTTTGTCTATAATAGCATATAAACAGCAGGTAACGCAAAGTAATCTTGAATCCCTAAGAGGGGTAAGTGTAGAAAGGGTTATCCATAATTTAGAAGAAAAAGGTCTGGTATATTCCAGCGGGAAATTAGAAACAATCGGAAGACCTAATTTATATAGTACAACGGATAATTTCTTAAACTATTTGAATATAGACAGCCTAACAATGCTGCCAAATTACATGGAGATAAGACAAGAATTGGATACAGCTGAGGTAGGTAGTGACAACTTGTAAAGACAAACAAAAACTCAGAATTGATTAACCTGGTAATGACTGGTGGTAAAAAATCAGTTTGATTGGCGGCAAAAGTAGTGTTGCCTTAAGAAAAGTTAAAAGCTAAATAAATTTATCATAGAGAAAACTGGAGGAAAAAATGGAAAAAGTAAGATTAAATAAATACCTTGCATCTATAGGAATAGGATCAAGGCGTGAGATAGATAGAATGGTAGAAGAAAAAAAAATAATGGTCAACGGGGAATACCCCAGTCCCGGAATAAAGGTAAACGTCAAGGATAAAATATCCATAGATGGAAAATTAATAGGGAAGACAAAGGAGAAAAAAGTATATTACCTTTTGAATAAACCTAAAAAAGTTATAAGTGCCGTGAAAGATGACAGGGGCAGAAGAACTGTAATAGATTTTATAAAGACAAAGGAAAGGATCTATCCAATAGGAAGACTGGATTATGATACTGAGGGAATGATAATCTTAACCAACGACGGAGACCTTTATAACAAAGTAATACATCCTAAAGGAGAAGTGTATAAAAAATATCTGATCCAGGCTGCAGGACATATTAAAAAAATAGATTTAGGGCAGTTAAAAGCCGGATTAAAATTAGAAGATGGTTTAACATTACCGGCCAAGGTAAGATTTTTGAGAGAAGAAGGAAGTACTACCTGGTTAACAGTTTCTATTAGAGAGGGAAGGAATCGTCAGATCAGAAGGATGATGGATGCTATCGGGCATAGAGTTATAAGTTTAACTAGGGTAAAAATAGGAACTCTTACTATGGGAGATTTAGAGGTAGGGAAATACAGACCCCTTACAAAAGAGGAAATAAAGTATTTAAAAAATGTTTAGAGGGAGAGTTGAAAGTTGGAGATAATTAAAATATTTGTGAAGTTTGGTTTAGTGGGAGCCAGCGGAGTATTGGTAAATATGCTGATCTATACTGGGCTTATAACTTTAAATGTGAACTATCTTGTGGCTGCTACAGTGGCTTTTTTATTTGCAGTGAGCAGTAATTTTTACTTGAATTTCATTTGGACATTTAAGGGTAAGGGAAAAGGCAAGAGTGTAAAGAAAAAATACTTACATTTTTTTATAATAAGTTTATTAAATTTTATAATCAATTTATCCATCCTAAAGGTAGCGGTAGAATTTTTATCGGTAAATGAATTGACCTATGATATCCTGGATGGTAAGTGGACAGATGCCGGAACCTTTGAATCACTCGCCTATGCCAACTCAATTATGTTAGAAGTTAATAATGAATTAAGTCTTTGACAGGATAGTGAAATTGATGAAAATACCCTTT
>CAZUGM010000080.1:4748-4974 GCA_964619915.1 uncultured Fusobacteriaceae bacterium
ATGAATTGACCTATGATATAATAACAAAATATGCAGGAGCTAATCCTGATAAAGTAATTAAGGTAATAGCTCAGATGATTGGAATAGGAGTGGCTACATTTTTTAATTTTTTTGGGAATTACTTTATAACATTTCGAAAATAAAAGGAGAAGCAGATGAAAAAAACATTGATAATTATACATACGTATAATGAAAGTGAAAATGTTGAAAAATTATTGGAGACAAT
>CAZUGM010000080.1:5012-8729 GCA_964619915.1 uncultured Fusobacteriaceae bacterium
GAAATAAATATTCTGCTGCATTTATGGAGTCAGTAAAAAGTGAAAATGTTGAAAAATTATTGGAGACAATATATCAGGTTAAAAATGACTTGAATATACTGATAGTGGATGATAATTCTCCAGATAAAACCTATGAAATCATAGAGAGATTGATGGTGGAAAAATATAAAGGTAGATTATTTATCCATAAAAGAAGCGGGAAGTTAGGGTTGGGAACAGCTTATATTGCTGGATTTAAATGGGCCTTAGAAAGGGACTACGACTATATATTTGAGATGGATGCTGATTTTTCTCATAATCCTAAATATATCCCTGAATTTTTAAAGGAGATAGAAACTCATGACCTGGTAATCGGGAGCAGATATGTGCCTGGTGGAGGAGTTGTAAACTGGGGAATCATAAGAAAATTTATCAGTCGTGGAGGAAGTTTATATTCCAGGATAGTCTTGGGAGCTCCCATAAAAGATTTTACCGGTGGATTCAAATGCTTTAGAAGGCAGACACTGGAAAATTTAAATTTAGATAAGATAGTATCCAATGGTTACTCTTTTCAGGTGGAGTTAAATTATAAAGTGTGGCTAAAGGGGATGAAGATCAAGGAAACTCCCATTATATTTGAAGACAGAACCTTAGGGAAGTCTAAAATGAGTAGAAAAATATTTTTAGAAGCTATATTAAAAGTGTTATGGATGAGAGCTAACAAGAAGTTTTTAAAAGAAAATTAAAAAATATAGACCTATCTGCCAAAGCAGGGAGGGCTAAATAAAATATGGAGGAAAAATATGGCATTAACTAGAGAAGATGTATTGAAAGTAGCAAAATTATCAATGTTGGAATTTAAGGAATCAGAGGTTATGGGTTTACAGAATGAACTAAATGATATCTTAGAATTCGTATCTAAATTAGATGAAGCAAATGTAGAAGGAATAGAACCTATGACTCAGGTAAATGACATGTACAATTCATTTAGAGAAGATGTAGTGGTAGATTCTTTAACTAAAGAAGAAGCAGTGAAGAATGCTCCAGAAGAAATAGAGGGGACGTTTGCAGTTCCTAGAACTGTTGGTGAAAATTAAGGAGAAATTTTATGATAAAAAATATATTGGATAATTTTAATAAGAAAAAATTCATAATATTTCTATTGGGAATTACTGTTTTGAGATTAGTTGTAGGTAGTTATTTGAACTTATCTGATGATGAGGCTTATTATCTGTTATGGTCTAGAAATTTAGGAATGAGTTACTATGATCACCCACCTCTTATCGCTTATCTGATAAGGTTATGCACCTCAATATTTGGGGAAAATAATTTTTCTATGAGACTCGTATCGGTAGGGATGATATATGCGACCAGTATCTATATCTATAAGATCTCCTACTATCTGTATAAGAGTGAGAAGATAGCCGGGGTTTCAGGGTTAATATTCAATATATTGCCACTTTATTCATTTTTGTCTATAATGACCCTGCCGGATTCACCACTAATCTTATTATATACAATGGTTCTTTATTATTTTTTAAAGGTGATCTATGAAAAAGACAGCAGAGCCTGGTATATTATAGCTGTGCTGACAGGCTTGGGATTACTCAGTAAATATCATATGTTAATGGTATACCCGAGTATATTTTTCTACCTGTTACTCAGTAAGGAAAATAGATTCTGGCTCCTAAAAAAAGAGCCCTATATAGCATTTATTGTATCTATACTTATGTTTATGCCTGTTATCTACTGGAACTACTCCCATAACTGGGGATCGTTTGAATTTCACTTAGAGGGACGGCAGAGTAAAACGTTTAGATTCAGACCTACAAAGTTTTTTCAATTTGTAGGAGGACAGATAGGTGTGGTATCACCTGTCCTATTCTTTGGTCTGTTTATAAGTTCTATAAAAAACTTTAAAAAGCCGGATGTAAATATATTATTTTGGTTTGCGCTGCCACTCATAGGAGTATTCACCTTTAGTTCCCTTTCTAACAATTCAAAAGTTCACTGGTTAGCCTGTGCTTATATACCAATGATAATAGTTTTTGTAAGATATATGGAATTTAATAAGTTGTGGAGAATAGGAGTTGGACTCAGTGCATCTTTATCTCTGATCTTATATTTTGTAGCTACAACCCTCGTAGTTCCCTTAAAGCCAAAGGAAAATGCTTTAGCTGATATGCAGGGCTGGGATATGGCTGCAGCTAGAGTCCAGCAGATATACGATGAATCTACAAAAGATGGTGAAGAATGGTTTTTATTTGGAGACAGGTATCAGACATCTTCCCAATTAGCTGCGTATCTGCCGAAAAAAGAGTATGTGTATAACCTCAGCGGTGGGACAAGTCAATTTGATTATTGGAAAGATAGAGGTAAAGTAATCGGTAAAAACGGGATCTTTGTAGCTCACTCATTTTACAACAGGAAACCAGAGGATAGATTTTTGTTTGACAAGGCAGAACTGGTGGATACAGTTGTATTTAAAAGATGGGGAAGAGTTCAAAGGGAATATTATATATATAAAGTGTATAATTTTAAAGGGAGAAAATAGTGGATAAAGAGACGTTGATGATAATAATAGTTATTTTAATAGCTATAGATGTATTAAGGGAGGGTTATTTAAAGGGGTTTATAGGAGCTTTTTTAAAAAACCTTGTAAGATATAAAAAAACAGCTCTGGCAGGTATAGTTATAACTGTGTTTACTATAGTTTATTTGGATCTTCCTGCAGCTAAACAGTTCTCCAATAAATATTATGATAAAACTTTACAGGGAATAGAAAACGGAGCTAGAACAGCTACACCTGAAGAGATCGTTATCTTAAAGCAAAAAGCTGAGATAGAAAAGATCAGTAAAGAAAAATATTCAAAATATGAAAGATTTTTGGCCAACCAGGGAGATGGAGATACAACAGCAGGTACTGTGGTTATCTTACTTCTTTTGGGAACTCTGTTTAAAAATAAAAAATTAATAAAAGTTTCTAAGGAAGCTCTTATGACAATAATAGCAGGGGGGCTCCTGGTAAATATATTAAAATATATAATATCCAGGCTGAGACCAGATGTGAATATGCTGCCCTATCAGTTTTTTAACTGGGCATCCTGGGTAGGCGGAAATGGAAGTATAAATCCGTTTAAAAGTTCAAGTGCAAGTCTGCCTTCGGGGCATTCAATAGTATCGGTGGCGGTAGCTTTTTCATTTTACTATGGATATAAAAATAAATTTGTTAGAACACTGGCTATAATTTATGCTGTAGTGTTAAGCTGCTCTAGAGTATACGGTACAAGACATTGGTTAAGTGATATCATCTCAGCAGGATTTTTAGGGGTGTTGGTAGCTAAGACAATATATGAAATAAATAAAGAAAAAAAATAGTTCCTTTTTTTCTTTTGGCATTTGGAAATTTTATTTATTTTCAATATTTGTCGTTATGGAAAAAAGAGGTTAAATATCAAGGAGGATAAGATGTTATATAAGCATACAGCAACAGAACTAAGTGCTATGTTAAAAGCAAAAAAAATAACAACTGTAGAATTAATAAACGATATATTTGATAGGATTGAAAAAACGTAAGCAGAACTTGGAAGTTTTACCCTGTTAAAAAAAGAAAGTGCTCTGGAAGAAGCCAAGAACGTGGATGAAAAAATAGCCAGAGGAGAGGAATTACTGCCGTTAGAAGGCATTCCTATTGCCATAAAAGACAATATGGTATCCAAGGGAGATCTGACAACGTCA
>CAZUGM010000081.1:0-5347 GCA_964619915.1 uncultured Fusobacteriaceae bacterium
ATATCTTTTAAATATAAAGATACTAAATCTTTTGTTCTCTCCATAGTCTCATCATCCTTAGTTTTAAAATTCTCTCTTTAAGTCTCTAGTCATCAATTCTTTAACCATTTCAGTTGCTAATTTATCTTCATATAATACTTTATATACACCTTCTAATATTGGCATTGACACTTTCTTCTTTTGAGCTAATTCGTAGACAGCTTTCACAGTCGGCACTCCTTCAGCTACCATCTCCATCTCATCTAAGATCTCTTGTAATTTTTTTCCTTCACCTAATTTTTGTCCCACATGCCTGTTTCTACTGTGGGTACTAGCACAGGTCACTATGAGGTCTCCCATTCCGCTGAGTCCAGAAAAAGTCTCAGCTTTAGCACCTAGAGCTTCTCCAAATCTTACCATTTCTGCTAATCCTCTGGTTATAAGCGCTGCCTTTGTATTATCTCCAAAACCTATACCATCAGAGACTCCTGCTGCTATTGCAATACCATTTTTTACAGCACCGCCTAGTTCCACCCCGATAATATCATTACTCTCATATACTCTAAAATTTTCTGTATTAAATAATTCCTGGATTTTTTTAGCACACTCAGATTCTCCTGCTGATACTATTGTAGACGGAAGATTTTTAGCCACTTCCTCTGCATGGGTAGGTCCCGATAGAATAACAATATTCTTATGGAATTTCCCCAATATTTCATCCTTAATCACCTGGGACAATCTCATCCCTGTAGATATCTCTATCCCCTTGGCAGTGTTGACGATTATTGTTTTTTCTGTCAGCTGATCACTGATTTTCTCCATAACACTTCTCAATACTTGAGATGGCACACACATGATAAGATATTCTACCCCATCCAGCAAACCTTCTATCTTTGATGTCACCTGCAAAGTTTCTGGAAATTCAGCATTGGATAAAAACTTTTCATTCACCCTATTTTTCTGCAATAATTCTGCTCTCTCTTCGTTGTAATCCCATAGAGTAACTTCATTTCCCTTCGACGCTATAATCCTAGCAAGAGCCGTCCCCCAAGAACCTGCTCCCATCACTACAATTTTCCCCATAATTTACTCCTTTTTTAAAATCATTTAAAATATTTTAGTTGTTTAAATTATTTTTTAGCTCCAAATTTATTTTCATTTCCATGAAGAAGTCTTTGTATATTACTTCTATGCTTAAATATTACAAATAAAGCTATCACAAGGGCAAACCCAAACATATTCCATTTTCCTAAACTTTCCTTTACAGGCATGAAAAGTACCAATATAGGAAATAATCCTGCTGCTGATACAGAAGCTAGAGATACATATTTAGTTGAAAATGCAATCAATAAAAATACAACAAGTAATATTAAAACAATATTTGGAACCAGGTATATGAATACACCTAAACTAGTTGCAACACCTTTTCCGCCTTTAAACTTTAAAAACATAGACAGGGTATGACCAACTATGGTAACCAAACCTACCAGAATAAGCTGCCATCCAACCAATCCAGCTAAACTAGCCAGAAAAACCGGCAGGTATCCCTTTAGGGCATCTGCCAAAAGAACAACTATTCCATACTGCATTCCCAGCACCCTGTAAGCATTGGTTGCACCGGTGTTTTTACTTCCGTGTTCCCTGATATCTATCCCTTTAAACTTTTTTCCTATAACTACACCTGTCGGAATAGATCCCATAACATAAGCTATTATTAAAAACATTATTAATTTAACTTCCATATTCCCTCCCGTACGGATAATTCATGAACTACCCTTTCTTTAAAAATTTTCCTACTACCTCAATATGACTGGTGTTAGGAAACATATCCACTGGACAAACTTTGTTCAATTTATACCCCAACCCTTCTAATATCTGCGTATCCCTGGCAAACGTTGACGGGTTACAAGATATATAAACCACTTCTTTTATCTCAGTTTCAGATAATTTTTCCAATATATTCTGTGCTATTCCCTTTCTAGGGGGGTCAAATATTATTGAATCTATTTTATTACCTGTTTCTATCAGTTCAACTAACTTTTCCTCGGCTTTACCGTTTATAAACTGTATATTTTCTATCTTATTTTCTGCACTTGTTTTTAGTGCATCTCTTGTTGCTGACTCCACTATCTCTATAGCATATACTTTGTTGGCATCTTTTGACAGGATCATAGCGATAGTCCCCGTCCCTGAATAAGCATCCACTATATTTTTATTTTTTATATCATCAAAGTAAGAGATAGCTTTTTTATACAGCTTTTTTGTCTGCTCTATATTGATTTGGAAAAATGATGTAGGAGATATATTAAACTGAATTCCATACAACTCTTCCTTTATATATTTTTCTCCCATCAGGTGGATATTTTGCTCACCTAAAGCAAAGTTTGTTCTTTTATTATTGATAGAAACATAAACAGACTTGATCTTGTCATTTTCGTTATATAAGGTATTTAGAACACCTTCTACCTTTGAATCTACCTTTCCTTTAATTATCAGTACTACCATAGCCTCATTAAAAGAAGTGGTTCTAACCATTATATGTCTCAATATCCCCTTGTGAGATTTTTCATTGTATACACTTAGTTTAGCTTCATTCAGGAGTTCCTTGATCCTGGATATTATTTCATTGGATAGTTTAGACTGGAGGATATTTTCTTCTACTTCAAACACTTCGTGTGATTTCTTTTTAAAAAATCCAGATATTATCTTTCCATTTTTACGTGCAAATGGTTCAATTACTTTATTTCTATAATTAAATTGATCTTCTGCTCCTATAGTGTCTGACACCTCTATCTTATCTAGATCTACCTTTCCTACCCTGGAAAGTACATCTTCTACCATGAGTTTTTTATATTTCAACTGCTCATTGTATTTAAGCATGGCAAAGTCACATCCATGGTGGTCCTCAAAACTTATTCTGCCTCCCGCTGCTCTATCTATCCCAGGAGTTATTATCTTTTTTATCAGACCTCTTCCATATGTTTTTTTGAGTGAAATTATCTCCACCTCTAAAAGATCCCCGGGAACAGACATAGGTACAAAAATAGCTAAATCGCCATAATATCCTAATCCTTCTCCCCCAAAAATTATCTTTTCTATTTTTATCTCTACTATACTTCCCTTTTTCAATTCCTACCTCTTTTCACAACAATTTATATTCAAACTACTACTTACTCATAATACAACCTAAATCAATCAAAGTCAAGTTTCAAAGCTTTTTATTTTATTTTGAAACACTTTTTTTAATTTTAACATAATTGATAGATTCAGAAGCTTCCATCCCTATCTCGTCTTCAGCACGTTTTTTCATTGTATTTAAGTCCATTTTTTCTGTCAGCTTTATTTTTTCTCTGGATATATCCTTTTGAAGGTTTAGATTATAAGTTTTTTGGACCTTAATTTCCTTACTTATCCTAACTGCCTCTATTGTATAATGTAGACGTAACCCTTCCATAAAAATTAAAAAAATTATCGGTAATAAAATCATTAATATTTTATTTCTTTTTTTCATAATTTTTCTACTACTCTCAATTTAGACGAATGCGCTCTATTGTTAAATTCAAGCTCATCTGTATTAGGAATAATTGGCTTTCTTGTTACACGTTTCACCGTAGCTTTATGGTTACATTGGCAAACCAATAGATGCGAAGGGCAGAGACAATCTGTAGACAACTCTTTAAATTTTTGCTTCACTATCCTATCCTCTAATGAATGAAAGGTGATTATAGCCAATCTTCCTCCCGGTTTCAATAGGTTTACTGCTTTATCAATTACATTTTTAAGTACATCCAATTCCTTGTTAACTTCTATTCTGATAGCCTGGAAAGTTTTTTTAGCAGGATGTTTCTTAGGATGTCCTTTGATAGCTTTTTTTATTACCGCTACCAGATCTCCAGTGGTTTCTATGGGTTTTTCCTCTCTGTTATGAACTATATATCTAGCTATCTTTCTGGCGTATCTTTCCTCACCATACTCATATATGATCCTTGAGATCTCCTCCTCCTCATAGTTATTTATGACTTCATAGGCTGAAATAGGCATATTTTTATCCATTCTCATGTCTAAACGAGTATTGTATTTATATGAAAAACCTCTTTCAGGATCGTCTAACTGTTTAGAAGAAACTCCTATGTCCATCATTATTCCATCCACTTTATCGTATCCTGCCATATATACTACACTATCCATTTCCTGAAAGTTAGATTTAAATATTTTTACTCTATCACCATATTTTTCCAGTCTTTTCCCTGCAAAATCAATGGCATTTTGATCCTGATCTATAGAGATCAACACACCTTTTTCCGAAAGTCTCTTCACAATTCCTTCTGAATGACCTCCTCCACCTAGTGTCCCGTCTACATATACACCGTCTGTATTAGTAACCAAGTTATCTAAAGTCTCTTCATACAACACCGGTATATGGTATTCACACTCTATCTCTTTATGCATCTTTCCTCCTACTTAACTTTTAATTTTCTTTTATGTCTCAATTTTAAAGATAAGGAGTCCACCCGCCTTTGGCGGGCAGACTCCATTATTTTTTTACTTCGTACGGATAATCCATGAATTATCCCTAAGAGATCATACTCAATATTCTAAAAATGAAATACTTTGCAAGACCCAGTACATAGTATGCCAAGATCGGTGATAGATCTAATCTGGCACCGCCTAAAGGAACCATTATTCTAAACGGCCTTAAGATTGGTTCTGTAACTACATGGATCAGCTCAACGAATTCATTCCTGCTATGAGGAGCTACCCACGATAATATAATTCTCAATAAAATTAAAATTTTTAATATCTCTACTGCATAATTTACTATTCTATATATCAAAAACATCTATTCCTCCATTTATTCCATATTCATAAAATAATGTTTTGCTTTCACTGAGTAATCCCAGCCTGACCATATAGTCAAAATTACAGAGGGTAACATTATCCAAATATTTAAATGTATCCCTAACAGTTGAATCTTAGTTGCTCCTAAGATCATTATTACCACTATTCCTACCATCTGAGTAGTTGTCTTATACTTACCCAAGTTCCCGGCTGGAATAACTTCTCCATTAGCTGCTGCCAATGATCTGATTCCACTGATCAGAAATTCCCGTGCCAAAACAACTATAGATATCCATGAAGGCAGGTAACCAACTTCTACAAAGACCACCAATGCCGATATAACTAATATTTTATCCGCCAAGGGATCCATCAACTTCCCAAAATCCGTTATCATATTATTTTTTCTAGCTATATATCCATCTAAAAAATCCGTAATAGATGCTACCATAAATAACCCTAAAGCTATCATCCCATATACAAACCCACCATCTCCATCCGAAACACCTAAAAAACAAAGAAAAGCAACCGC
>CAZUGM010000081.1:5357-5837 GCA_964619915.1 uncultured Fusobacteriaceae bacterium
GGCATATTCATACTCATCTTCACTCCCCCTAAAGATTAGTTAATTTCGTTTTTTACTATAGGTCCTAACAGGTCATAGTTAAAGTTTTGTTCTACTTTTACTTTCACTATCTCCCCTGGTTTAGCTGTCCCGTCATTGGTTAAAACTTTACCATCTATCTCCAGAGCCTGCCCTCTTGTTCTTCCTTCCAGCATATATTCAGACTCTTCCGACACACCATCTATCATAACTTCTATCTCTTTACCTAGGAACGATCTATTCTTGGCTTCTGCAATCTCAGCTTGAAGGTTAGTGAGTTCCACCCATCTTCTATGTTTCACATCTTCATCTACCTGGTTTTCCATATCAAAGGCTACAGTATCTTCCTCCCTTGAATATTTAAATACACCGATATAATCAAATTTAAATTCTTCTACAAATTCCTTTAATTCCAGGGGATGTCGTACAGATAGGCGTCCATCGCATCGCCGTCGAGACAGG
>CAZUGM010000081.1:5875-8728 GCA_964619915.1 uncultured Fusobacteriaceae bacterium
AATTCTTTGGAAGCATCTCCCGATATCGCTCTTTTCATCCCCTGTAACATAGAATCAGCCACATGCTGGATAGGGATGTCAAAGTAGTTACATACTTTTTCCTCTGTTTTCATTACTTCTATAAGTTCATCTGTTACTGAGTTAGGGAACATATAGTAGGTTCTGATCCATTCTAATCCCTCTATTTTAGCCAACTCTCTCATAAGGTCAGGCAGGGCTTTTTTCTTGTATAGGTCCAATCCGTATTCTGTCGTTTCCTGAGCTAATAAGTTTATCTCTCTCACACCATTAGCTACCAAGTTCTTTGCTTCCACTATGATATCTTCAATAGTTCTGCTACGAAGGTTTCCACGTAAGCTAGGGATGATACAGTAAGTACATCTTCTATTACACCCTTCTGCTATTTTTAAGTATGCAGTGTGGGGGAAAGTTGTGATTATTCTTTCAGTTTCAGCATTAGCCAAGAAATCTAAAGATTCACTTCTAACAACCCTCTTATCTGCTAATATTTCATCTATTACTTCCTCTATCTTATCTACGTCACCGGTTCCTATGATAGCATCCACCTCAGGCATCTCTGCTAACAGTTCATCTGCGTATCTTTCTGCCAGACATCCAGCTACTATTATCTTCTTTAATTTCCCGTTTCTTTTGTGCTCTGCTACACCTAATATAGTCGTGATAGACTCCTCTTTGGCATCACCAATAAACCCACAAGTGTTTATGATACATAGATCTGCGTCCTCTACCTCTGTAGTTAACTCAAATCCTTTTTTATTTACTAATATTCCTAAATAATGTTCTGTGTCTACTAGGTTTTTACTACAACCTAAAGTTATAACTGCTAATTTCATCTTCTACTCCTACCTTATTTTTTTTGTTTAAAAACAATTTTTATACCTTATTTTTCTAACTTTTCCATCTTTAAATTATATCATATTTAACTATGAATTGCTAGAATTTCGATCTTAAGATTCCATAGATTTAACATGTATTTTATAAGGTTTTTCATTCTTATTCTACCATATAAAAAGATGAAAGACAGCTGCCTTTCACCTTTTTATATGATTATCTTTATACTTCTTCTACTAAGAATAGATCGGCTCCCTTAGTTACAGGTGCTCCATCAGTTAGAACTACTTTCACTATTCTGCATTTTTTCTCTGCCTTTACTTCATTCATAAGTTTCATAGCTTCTACGATACACAGGATATCTCCAACTTCTACAATTTGCCCTTCTTTTACAAATGTGTCTGCATCTGGAGATGGTGCGCCATAAAATGTTCCTACCATAGGTGACTTTATAGAATCATGGTTCTTTGCTTCTACCTCTTTCGCCTTAGCTTTCACTACTTTTTTAGGAGCTGCTGCTACAACTCTCGGCTCAACTGCCACTTGAGTTACTACCTCTTTTTCAATCTCTCTTTTAAGAGAAATTTTCGTTCCTTCACTCTCTAAAGTTATTTCCTCTAATCCGTATTTTTCTATATTTTCAGATAATTCCTTTATAGCTTTTACATCTATTTTCATATTTCCTCCTACTATTCTGGGACAAGTACAAGACACTTCCCTTAAGATTTTATTTTTTCCACCTTACTACAAAATAAGGTTTAGTTATTTCCTATTATTCTGATCTCGCTCACACCTGACTGCTCAGTTATTTTTTCCAACATCGTTTCGATATTTCTTAGTGTATCTGCATTAGTTTTAAGTGCTAGTGTTACCCTTGCAATCCCATCGATAGGTATGTTCTGAGTTATTGTAAGAATATTTACCCCTGAACTCGCTATTACATCTAAGATCCTAGATAAAGTTCCAGGCTCATCATGAAGTGCCATATTTATATTAAATACTGTATCTTTCCCACTTTCAAAGAAAGGCTTGATAAAATCCTTATATTTGTAATATGTACTTCTACTTATTCCAACTCTTTTTATTGCTTCATACTTTGATATTCCCTCTTTTTGAACTATTTCATTTACCTTAATTACATTTTGAATCGAATTAGGTAATATTCTCTTATCTACTATAAAAAATTCTCTTGACTCAGTTACCATGTCCCCACCCCATTAGTTTATATTTTTTCCATTCTAGATTTTACCGTGTTTTTCATAAGCATTGCTATTGTCATAGGTCCCACTCCACCTGGTACAGGTGTTATTAAAGATGTTTTTTTCGATACATTTTCAAAATCCACGTCTCCACATAGTTTCCCTAATTTATTTCTATTGATGCCTACATCTATTACTATACTTCCCTCTTTTACCATCTCTTCAGTCAAAAAGTTTTCCCTTCCTATAGCTACTATTACTATGTCAGCATTCAAAGTTTTTTCTGCTAAATCCTTTGTCCTACTATGGCACAGGGTTACTGTAGCATTTTCATTGGTTAGCATAACTGCCAAGGGTTTTCCAACTATGTTACTTCTACCTACTACAACTACATCTTTACCATTCAGATCCAGCTCATACCTTTTTAACAACTCCATAATACCATATGGAGTGCAAGATTTAAACCCATTCTTTCCTATAACTAATTTACCTAAATTTATTGGGTGAAATCCATCTACATCCTTATCCGGTTTTATAGCCTCTATTATTTTATCTTCATCTATATGTTTTGGCAGTGGCAGTTGTACTAATATTCCGTCTATTTCCTCTTTATTGTTTAATTCTTCGATTAATTTTAAAAGTTCAGCCTCTGTAATTTCCGAATCCAAATTATATTTTTCAGAATATATACCCAAAGCACCACATGTTTTTACTTTTGAGTTTACATATACTTTGGATGCAGGATTTTCTCCTACAATAACTACTGCAAGACCTGGTGCCCTTTCACCACTCTCAACAATTT